>NZ_JAAHFV010000069.1:0-21821 GCF_010672755.1 Moorena sp. SIO1F2 | reverse complement strand
TGATTGGGAATAGTGAGGGGTTTCAGTCTGGTAAAATCAAGATTAGCAAATTAATGGAGTTTGGAAGAGTGGCGTTTCCAGTAATTTTGGTAGTTTATACGTCTCTTCTGTGCTGGCGGTATTTGTATCCTGTATTGTTCTAGTTTAGTAACAACATCTACAGGAAAGATGGTTTTCAGGTCACGGCTGAGAATCTTGTCAACTAAATTCTGGGTTTTGCTCCGTTCAACATATTCAATGGCTTCTGTGATATTATTCAATTCTAGGCAAACTTCTACCATGCTCCTATAAAGTTTGTTCCATTCTTCTGCTTGCTTGCGTTTGCTTTCATCACCAGAAACGATTTCCTCCCGCAAAGATTCTACGGTGTCAATGGCAAATTTAAATTTGGTGTAAGCTAAAGTAAACTGGTTACTACCTTTGTAAGTCAGCCCTAGGTTGAATAAAGTTTCTGCATGGTTTTGGGGAAAAGCGTCAAAGGTTCTTACTGTAAGAGCCTTTTGGAAACAAGCGATCGCCTGTTCTAAATTCTGTGCTTTCTGACCTATGATTCTGTCAGAGTAAGCAAGACCGAGATTGTTTTGAGTACCTGCCCAACCTTCGGTAAAAGCTTTACGGGTGCGTACTTCTAAAGCCAATTGGTAGCAAGCGATCGCATCTTCTAGGTTTTGTGCTTTCTCACCTTCGATTCTTTCTAAGTAAGCATTACCGAGATTGTTTTGAGTCATTGCCCAATCAATAGGAAACCCCTCACGGGTGCTTACTTCTAAAGCCAATTGGTAGCAAGCGATCGCATCTTCTAGGTTTTGTGCTTTCTCACCTTCGATTCTTTCTAAGTAAGCAATACCGAGATTGTTTTGAGTCGTTGCCCAATCAATAGGAAACCTCTCACGGGTGCGTACTTCTAAAGCCAATTGGTAGCAAGCGATCGCATCTTCTAGGTTTTGTGCTTTCTCACCTTCGATTCTGTCAGAGTAAGCAATACCGAGATTGTTTTGAGTCCTTGCCCAATCAATAGGAAAAGCGTCGCGGGTGCTTACTTCTAAAGCCAATTGGAAGCAAGCGATCGCATCTTCTAGGTTTTGTGCTTTCTCACCTTCTATTCTTTCTAAGTAAGCAGCACCGAGATTGTTTTGAGTCGATGCCCAATTAATAGGAAACCTCTCACGGGTGCTTACTTCTAAAGCCAATTGGTAGCAAGCGATCGCATCTTCTAGGTTTTGTGCTTTCTCACCTTCGATTCTTTCTAAGTAAGCACTACCGAGATTGTTTTGAGTCGTTGCCCAATCAATAGGAAACGCCTCACGGGTGCGTACTTCTAAAGCCAATTGGTAGCAAGCGATGGCATCTTCTAGGTTTTGTGCTTTCTCACCTTCGATTCTGTTACGGTAAGCATTACCGAGATTGTTTTGAGTCATTGCCCAATTAATAGGAAACCTCTCACGGGTGCGTACTTCTAAAGCCAATTGGTAGCAAGCGATCGCATCTTCTAGGTTTTGTGCTTTCTCACCTTCGATTCTTTCTAAGTAAGCATTACCGAGATTGTTTTGAGTCATTGCCCAATCAATAGGAAACGCCTCACGGGTGATTACTTCTAAAGCCAATTGGTAGCAAGCGATCGCATCTTCTAGGTTTTGTGCTTTCTCACCTTCGATTCTGATACGGTAAGCAAGACCGAGATTGTTTTGAGTCCTTGCCCAATCAATAGGAAACCTCTCACGGGTAAAAACAGTTAGTGCCACTTCATAGCCAGTGATGGCAATTTCCATAGTGCTGGCTTTGTCACCCAAGGGGAATTCCTGAATTAGATTGCTAAAATTGCCAATATCTGCTGCTAGGGATTTTGCTTCATCTGCTTCCGCTTCCGCCAGCTTACTTGTTGCCCAATCTCGCAATTTTTCTGCTAACGTCTGATTAAGTTTGTCGATATTTGCTTTCAGTAATGGATAAACTACCTGCTGATCAACATTACTGTCTGCGGTTGCTTGTATAACCTCTAAGAGAAAGTCAAGTTGGGCATCAGATGTATTGTCAGGCATTGCCATCAACTGCTATACAATAGTTATTGAAACATTATAGCGTTTCTTAAGAAGTCAGAATTCAGTGCGTAGGGTGAACAAAATGATATTATCTAGAATTGTTAAAAGAACCAAAGGGTTTTTGCCCACCCGACAAGCTTTGCTGACTGGCGCGTAGCGCTATACCTAATTGCAACACTGAGATGCACCTAACCAGTCCTGCCATGTGAGAAAATTGTACTCGTTTATTAGCAACAAGTACTAGTTAATGAGAAACTAGTACTTGTTAAGAAGAAACCGATACCCGTTTGTTACACACCAGTACTGATTTTTGTAAACGAGTACTGGTGTGTGAGAAATTAGTACTCGTTAGGAAGAAATGGGTACTGGTGTGTTATAAATGATTACCTGGTCTGGTGTATTGTTAACCCTTGAGCCTTATAGCCCTATTGCCTATTGCTTACTCCCTGCTCCCTAAAAGCCCAGACGTTGTACCTAACAGCAATTGCAAACCGCTGTATTGATAATTGTGATATTTTTGCCATCATGGAAGTAACTCCTATTTAGGTGGGAGGAAAACCGCGCTGGCCTCGCTTAATGGTTTTAACCAGCGCGGTTATTAGTCTCAGTCTCAATATCTATAGTATAGATAAATCCTGAAAAAGATGCAAGGGGTAATTTATTTTTTTGACATTTATTTACAAATACTAGTGTTAGGGATTGATGCACTCAATTATGGATAAATTATGATAGCAATGTAAGTCTAGTTTAGGACATTTTTTTTATTTAAAAGGTAACAATAACGTAAGTATTCAGCAATCAGCTATCAGTTTAAGCGCTACGCGCACGCTACGCGAACAGCTATCAGCTAATGCGCACGCTACTTGAGGTGCTTTTGAATAAGCGATGCAGCGCTAAATTTCTGGGGGGGTTTCCCCCCCTTGGCCAAGGGTTTGGTCTGATAGCATAGGATCACATCCGAAAGTTTCGGATATTCTTCTGACATAGGTCATTGAAATAGCTGTGGATAGTATTTCTACGGCTATTTTTTTTTAGAATTGATAATTTAGAATTGATAATTAAGAATTAAGAATTAAGAATTGATAATTAAGAATTGAGAATCGGGAATCGGGAATCGGGAATCGGGAATCGGGAATCGGGAAGAGTGTGGGGCGGGGGCGCGGGGAGTGTGGGAAGTATGGCAAGTGTGGAAATTTTATTATAATTTTTGCCTAATTTCATGCATTGAGATGCACCCAATACTTGTGGTTTAATAACCTTCCCAACATCATCAAAGTATGATAAAATTCTTAATTGTAACTAGCTAATAAGCTAATACAGCGTTTTCCATAACTAAGAGGTACACAGGATTTTTACCTCTTGCCTCTTGCCTCTTGCCTCTTACCTTCCCCTCCTGGGAGGGGTTAGGGGTGGGTTCCTCTTACCTACTCCCGACTCCCGACTCCCGACTCCCTATTCCCTATTCCCTATTCCCTATTCCCTATTCCCTTTCCTATCAAAAAAATGCAATTAGAAGACTATTTTAACTTCCTCAGTGTGGACGATATTCGGCTCAAAGGCACAAGAATAGGAATAGAAACTATTCTCTATGATTATATCCATCGTGCCCGCACTCCCGAAGAAATTGCCGAAACTTATCCATCCCTAAATCTAGAACAGGTCTACGCCACTATTCTTTATTATCTACACAATAAAGAAATGGTCAGCCAATATGTTGCTGACTGGTTAGAGTGGAGTCACCAACAACTGAAAGCACAGCAACTTAACCCCTCGACTTCTGCGCTGCGATTGCGGAAGTTGAGAGCAGAACGGAAAGTAATGAAAAAAGCTGATGACTCTCAACTATCTATTGGATGAAAATGTCAAATCGGGAATCGGGAATCGGGAATCGGGAATCGGGAATCGGGAATTTAGAATTTAGAATTTAGAATTTAGAATTTAGAATTTAGAATTTAGAATTTAGAATTTAGAATTTAGAATTTAGAATTTAGAATTTAGAATTTAGAATTTAGAATTTAGAATTTAGAATTTAGAATTGGGAATTGGGAATTGGGAATTGGGAATTGGGAATCGTGAATTGGGAATTGGGAATTGGGAATCGGGAGTAGTGTGGGAGTTTTATTATTTAGCGTTATGTAAGCATTCAGCTTCGATGTAAGCTAACATTTCCTCAAATTGTGAATCGTCCTGATATTTTCCAGCCAATTTTAGCCAAGGATTTTCTTGAACTTCTAATTCGTTCTGGAGTACATTAAATACAGCTTTTTTTCCCTCTAAAGGTAATTGCTTTACTAACATGATGACTTGCTCAACTGTTATATCTAAGGTAGGCATACCGATGACGTCACGTTGTAAATTTATACTTGTTTTATTATAGTTTCAGTGGCTGGAACGGGCATGTTGGTGGCATGGGCATGTTGGTGGCATAGGCATGTTGGTGGCATGGGCATGTTGGTGGCATGGGCATGTTGCTGTGGAATGGGCATGTTGGTGGCATGGGCATGTTGGTGGCATGGGCATGTTGGTGGAATGGGCATGTTGGTGGCATGGGCATGTTGGTGGCATGGGCATGTTGGTGGAATGGGCATCTTGCCCGTTATCAATCTTTGGCGAGCCGGTCTCTAAGCCACCCTACGCAATTCCCGACTCCCGACTCCCGACTCCCTGCTCCCTACTCCCTACTCCCTATTCCCTTTCCTAGATCCAATTACCAAATACTGCTTAAATCCAAAACAAAACCAGGGAGAACCTCTTCTCCAGATAGAGTTGTCGGAAATTCTAAAATTTCTACTGGTTTCCCCTGACGATAACTCTCAATTCGTCTATTTTCCCGATCGATTAACCAACCCAAACGGGCTCCATTTTCTTGATACTCCTGCATTTTTGCTTGTAGCGATGCAGCGCGGTCTTGGGGAGGCAGCGCGGTCTTGGGGGTTTCCCCCATGAGCGACTGCCGTGGTTTCCCCCATGAGCGACTGCATCAAGACATCTCTTGAGAGAATCAGTAGGAGAGCGCAACTCAACCACAAAATCAGGACACAAAGGCACAAACTTTTGTTTTTGCTGTAGAGTCAAAGTGTCCCATCTTTCTTTAGTTATCCATGACGCATCAGGAGAGCGGTCGGCATTATTAGGTAGTTTAAATCCACCAGAAGAGTCAAAAACAACCCCTAAATTATGCTTTCTATTCCATGCTTGTAATTGATAAATCAGATCAGCCTTGCGATTGCTGGTTTCTCCACCAGTTGGAGACATGATCACAATTTATCCCAATACAGTACGTTCAAAGCGATAGTCACGGTTATCTTGACAAAATTGCCAAAATTGCTCATCAGTTAGTTCAACGATTCCCTTTAAGTCTAGGGTAATGGTATCCATGATTATCGATCGTGATATATCTCTTTGGTTTTTAATATAGCGGTTTTCAATTAGGTGAGGTTTTTAGGGAACAGGGAGCAGGGAACAGGGAATAGGAAACATCACCTGCAACCTTGGCCAATAGGCCACGCTTCGCGAACAACCAGCTAACCTACCCGACACCGAACGCCAAGGGCGAACAACCTGCGATCGCATAAACAAAGCTAGACTAAGGACAATTACCCAAGTAACACTAGCGGGGAATCTCAACAATGCTCAAACCCAAATTAACCTTGATTGCTTTCCTATCAACCACTGGAATTGCCAGTGCTGTTTTGTTGGGTTCAGTTAGTCCAGCTGAATCTTGTATGTACAAGAAGTCCATTAACTACATAAGAGCTGAGCAAGTGAATTGGTTACGCTCTCCTTGGGCAGCGGTTATTACCTTGCCAGGATTAGCTATAGCAGCAGCTTTGTACCTGGGTAATCGCTATTATCTAAGCGATCGCCAGTGAGCTTGTCAGCATTCAGCCGTCAGCATTCAGCCGTCAGCTTTGTGGCACAGGCTTCTAGTTTGTGGCACAGGCTTCTAGTTTGTGGCACAGGCTTCGACGCATCGGACCTAACGTAGCGTGGCCAAAGGCCAAAGCTTACCTCTTTTATTCACAAGCTGATAGCACCTCAAGTAGCACCTCAAGTAGCGCATTAGCTGATAGCTGATAGCACCTCAAGTAGCATGGGCATTAGCTGATAGCTGATATAGCAATCCGTGTAGGAATTGTGCGAATTTTTGTTCCCTGTTCCCTACTCCCTACTCCCTGCTCCCTGTTCCCTGTTCCCTGTTCCCTGTTCCCTTGGCTATAGCTGATAGCTGATAGCTGAATGCTGATAGCTGAATGCTTACCAAAAAATTGATTACAATAGTATAAAATATACTAGTCCTAAATCAGTGGAGAAATCACTATGAGTCAGGAAGAGGAAGTAACTTATACTCAAAAGACAGAGCGCATCCAAGCCTTTACCCAACTGATTAAGTCAGTGGCTCCACTGATTTGGACTTTAGTAATTATTATTGTATTCATTCCCTTAGTCAGCAAACTTATCATCCCCCATTCGAGCAATCCGGCTCAAATTACCCCCTCTGCTGAATCAACAGTTGTTATTGAACCTCATCCCGACTTTAGTAAAGTTAATCAAGCAGTTGCTGATGCCGTCAAACAATCTCACGCCAGTGCTGAAGCCTTTGCCGCCCAGGAGTTAGATGTTTGGGAAGCAGAGTTAATCCCCCGTGTAGATAGTTTTTTGGATTGGTATTTTGATTATTTCAATCAAAAAAAGATGGAACTTTCAGTTCCGTTTATGTGGGGAGCGTCGGCTATCATGCATCAAATCAATCCCAACCTTCCCTCTGGCAAGCAAGCCATTGACGCCAAACTTACCGAGACATTCCAAAAAGAATTTTCTAAACGAGTACTAGTTCCTCAGAATGCTCAAATGAGGATGGAACTAATCACGAATGATACGATTGAATTATATATGGCTGAGTTGGGCAACAATCTTAGTGACATCCAAAGCCAATATCAAATTACTCAAGGTCAGTGGGATAGATATATTAACGAAATTTCGACCACAATTAATGATACGGAAGGAAACCTATCCAATATTTCCCTGAAATTGTTAATTGGCGGTAGTGGTTACTTGGTAGCTAAACCTATCCTGGTTTCCATGGGAGGAAAAGTAGCGAGTAAAGTTAGCAGCAAACTAGCTGGCAAAGCCGCTAGCAAAATGGCCGCAAAAACTGGTGGTTTAGTGGCAACTGAATTAGGAGCAAGTATCATTGATCCCCTGGCTGGTATCGGTTTATTGATTTGGGATGTTTGGGATTACCGTCACACCCTGAAAGTAGAGAAACCTATTTTACGCAGCAATATATTAGGATACTTACAACAGGTCAAAAAATCTCTGTTGAACAATCCAGAAACTGGGATTATGACAGCAATTTATCAGTTAGAAGATGGGATTTTACAGTCAGTTGAATCGTAAGCGGTCAGCGGTCAGCAGTAGGGTGCGTTAGGGAAGGGCTCGCCCTGATTGTGTCGCGGTTGCCAGTGTTGGGATAGCCCGTCCGAAAATTGTAACGGGCAGGATGCCCGTTCCACCCACCGGGTCAAACTGATTACTGATTCCTGATGACTGAAAGCTTACCTTCAACATTTAACCTTGGCCAATAGGCCACGCTACGCGAACAACCTTGGCCAAAAGGCCACGCTACGCGAACAACAAACCTTCAACAAACCTTCAACTTTAAAAGATTGATGAATTTGGTCTATAAATGTGCCTAATCCCTTGACATATCCCCAAAAGTTAGAGTAGACAATCAATAACATATGCTTACAGTTTAAACCGGATTGGATATTACTCAACCTGGGGCATCCTATGGAAATTTCCTTAATTAAACAAGGGCAATTAAATGCCCAGAACTGGTCTGGCAATAACATCACACCAGACCTATCAGTGGTGGTACCAATCTACAATGAGGTGGAGAGTTTGCCCCACCTGATTGATGCGATCGCATCCAGCTTAACCGATACTCAGCTCAGCTATGAGCTGATTTGTGTCGATGATGGCTCTACAGATGGTTCCACCCAACTGCTCAAGGAGCAAGTCCTCTCCCGCCCTAATGTGCGAGGGGTAATTTTGCGTCGTAACTATGGTCAAACAGCTGCCATGGCAGCTGGGTTTAATTATGCTCGGGGTCGTGCCATTGTTACCTTAGATGGTGACCTACAAAATGATCCAGCTGACATTCCCATGCTGCTTGTCAAACTTGAGGAAGGCTATGACTTGGTTAGTGGCTGGCGCAAACATCGGCAGGATGCGGCTGTAACTCGCTTACTGCCATCCAAAATTGCCAACTGGCTGATTGCACGCACCACTGGGGTTAAACTCCATGACTATGGCTGTTCTCTGAAAGCTTATCGCTCGGAATTGGTAGCGGACATGAACCTCTACGGTGAGTTACATCGGTTTTTACCAGCCTTGGCATTTATTGAGGGGGCAAGAATTACCGAGTTACCCGTGCGTCACCATGCTCGTCGCTATGGTAGTAGCAAGTATGGTCTGGGGCGAACGTTCCGGGTGCTAATGGATTTGTTGACCATCTTCTTCATGAAGAAATTCCTCACCCGACCCATGCATGTATTTGGATTACTAGGTCTGAGTTCCCTAGGCACGGGCATAATCATTGGGGCTTATCTGACCATTCTCAAGCTAGGACTGAATCAAGAAATCGGGGATCGGCCTTTACTGATCTTGGCAGTACTTTTGATCTCGACTGGTGTACAACTGTTTAGTCTTGGTCTACTGGGGGAACTACTGATGCGTACTTACCACGAATCTCAGGGAAGACCGATTTATCGGGTCAGAGAAGTGGTGTCCTCTAATGTTGAGCAACCTTAGTGATATCACTTAGAAATCCAGTTGGTTAGTGGCTAACCAAAGTATCATCAGCCCCCATTCACAATTTAAATTGTGAATGGGGGTGCTTTGGGGAGATAGGGAGATGGGGAGATGGGGAGATCTCACAGGGGTAGGTTTTTTACATTTGGGCGAGTACGTACTTTTATTGTCTTTATCCAGAGCACGAGTGGGGGAAATATTGTCAAGTACCAGAGCGCGAGTGGGGGAAACCACGGCAGTTCCATCAAGACAATGATGATTTTTAACAACAAATTAGGTATATTTTCTTATCCCCCACACCCGGTCACCCCACACCCGGTCACCCCACACCTAAGGTCTTTGTAAAAAACCTACCCTTATGAGGATGGGGAGATCGGGAGATGCTCAGATGCTAGACCAGCTTTTGCACAAGTGGCTCGTACTCAAATTTAAATGCATATTAGCTTAGCCACCAACCAAAGGGATTTCTTGAAGATTGGCAATTTTTAAAGATTATATGAAGTTTCTCATCAAGATTTCATTAAGCTCCAGATTACTCGTTGATTTGTATAATTTGTTTAGGGTTTAATTAAAAGAGAATTTTTTTGGAGAAAAAATCCCTTAAAACCAGTTCTGCATAACACTTATTTGTGCAGTAAGGTTCATCCTCAGGGAATAAATTAGGAGCAGTTTTAGTTTCTAGTTAAACAATTATTTAATCCATTTATATCGGTGTTTACCATTGAGTCATACATTCTTGCTCAGTGAAGGCTGTTAGTCATAGCTGAAATTAACCACTGGTTATTGTTAAATTATTTTAAGCTCTACCGTAAAATTACTGAGCAATAGTGAAGCTTTAATCAAGCTGGCTTGGAAAGCGGGCGCTCTTGCTCAGGGTGCTTTGAATAACATAGGGGGAGATCAACGTGTATTTAAAGAGCAAAACTAATCGGCTTAGAGATCGGCTTGAGGTCAAAAGCAGCAGGGATAAATGGACTGTCTGGGATAATAAACCAGTCTCCTATGATCAACGAAATGTCAGTAGGATGAACATTCTATTGCTCGCTCCTCATCCGTTTTATCAGAATCGTGGCACACCCATCGCAGTCAACCTGGTCTTGAAAGTGCTTTCTGAACGGGGAGACAAAGTTGATGTCGTGACTTATCCTGAAGGGCGTGACATCAATTATGAAAATATCAAGATATACCGAACCCCTAAGCTTCCTTGGGTTCGGAATATACGACCAGGCTTCTCCTGGAAGAAAATCGTCTGTGATGTTTTCATGTTGCTTGCTGTAATTCGCCTAGTGACTAAGAAACGCTACGATTTGGTTCATGCTGGAGAAGAATCCGTCTTTATTGGTTTAGGGCTCAAAATCCTGTGTAAGATTCCCTATATCTATGACATGGATTCATCTATAGCCCAACAAATGATTGAAAAGTATCCTTTGCTACATATTTTTTCGTCAATATTCAACTTTTTTGAAGGACTGGCTGTGAAGAATGCCAAAGTCGTGGTTTCAGTTTGCGATGCTTTGGCAGCAGATATTCAAAAGTACAAGCCCAGAAAAACTGTAGTTATTCCAGATATATCCTTGCTTAACTCTAATTTTTAACAAATTCCTAAAAAGTATTTAAAGTTAGACTAAATATTGAAACCCTCTAGACTTTAGAATTGGAGGATAAGAAATTAACTAATAATTGTTAATGATAAACAAAACCTATTGTTAGGATGCCCTAAGACTACGTTTTATTTTGTAAAGAAAGATAATTATCGTAAAAATGTGCAGTTTATTGTAAATTGTTGCTGAAAAATTCAACAGTTTCAAGTTCAAGATTCAAATTCAAGATTCAAATTCAAGATTCAACATTGGTGTAACTATGTATAGTACTATGTATAGTAATTTGAGACGTGAGCTAGCAATCGATAATCTACTCCTGATGTATGTAGGCAATCTGGAGACTTATCAGGGGATTGACCTACTTCTAGACAGCTTTGCGTTGACCCTTGAGCAGACTGATCAGGCTGAGTTAGTCATTATCGGTGGAGAAGCGGACGACATTCGGAAATACACGAATAAGTCTCACTGTCTTGGCATGCAACAACATGTCCATTTTTTAGGACCGAAACCAGTTGATGATCTGGCTATCTATCTGGAGCAAGCTGATATTTTAGTCTCTCCGAGAACTAAGGGTAAAAATACCCCGATGAAACTCTACTCCTATCTCGATAGTGGTAAAGTCTTGTTAGCCACAGATTTGCCAACCCATACCCAGTTGCTAGACAATCACGTTGCTCTGCTGAGGAGCCCAGATGCCAAAGCTTTCGCGGAGGGAATGGTGGCTCTGATCGCTGATGAAAAGCTACGACTGAGGCTGGGCAGTGCTGGCAAGAAATTGATTGAAAAAAGGCATACTTATGCGGCTTTTCGGCAAAAATTAAACAGTCTTTATGATTGGCTACATCACGAGTTAGTAGAGCATATAGCGTAAGCACCTAGTGTAAGACAAGTAATGAAAAGGAACCTAGTAGAGTTAGCCAGAAACTCTTACGACCTATTAGTGATCGGTGGTGGCATCTATGGAGCTTGCGTAGCTTGGGAAGCAACCCTCAGGGGATTGTCAGTAGCCTTGGTAGAAAAAGCTGATTTCGGTGGCGCTACCTCTGCTAATAGTTTGAAGACTATCCACGGAGGATTACGGTATCTCCAGCATGCTGACCTTAAAAGGATGCGTGAATCCATTCATGAACGCACCAGTTTAATGCGGATTGCGCCTCACTTAGTTCATCCATTACCAGTATTGATTCCCACCTACGGCCATGGCATGAAGGGAAAAGAAGTGCTATCTGTGGCACTTGCTATCAATGACCTGATCAGTTGCGATCGCAATCGCCAACTCGATCCCCAAAAACACATATCCAATGGTCGGGTAATCTCTAAGCAAGAGTGTCAGCAGCTGCTTCCAGGAATTCCCCAGGAAGGGCTAACTGGAGCAGCAGTCTTTTATGATGCTCAGGTCTACAACTCTGAACGGTTGACCCTCTCTTTTCTACGCTCAGCTGAGCAAGCTGGGACAGTGGTGGCTAACTACGTAGAAGTGACTGGATTTCTCCAAGCTGGAAATCGGGTTACGGGTATTCAGGGGCAAGATGTGTTAACTGGGAATCAATTCGACATCCGCGCCAAGACTGTGGTCAACACCAGCGGACCATGGACAAATCGGGTGTTAAGTTTACTAAACCAACCCCAGCAGCAACCCCAGCAGCAACCCAGAGTTCCCCTTGCCAAAGCCATGAACCTGGTGATTCGCCGTCCCCTCTGCCAAAGCTATGCTGTGGGTATTTCCACGCCATACTCCTATCGTGACTCCGATGCCATAGTTAACAAGGGGTCTCGCTTACTATTTATTGCGCCCTGGCGTGGTAAATCCCTGGTCGGTACATCCTATGCTGTTTGGGATCAAGACCCGGATAACTTCAAGATTACTGAACAGGATATTCAAAACCTACTCGATGACATCAACCAAGCATGGCCATCGGTTAAACTCAACCAAGCCGATGTCGCCTTCGTCCATGGTGGCTTGCTTCCTAGAACTGGCATTACTGAGACCGGAGAGCCACAACTGGCTAAAAACTATCAAATCTTCGATCATGCCAAAGAAGAATTGCCAGGATTGATCTCGGTGGTTGGGGTGAAATATACCACTGCCAGAGATGTGGCTGAGAAAGTCGTTAACCAGGTATTTCGGTCATGGGGGCAAAAGCCTCCCAAGTCCCTGTCATCAGTTACACCAATTTACGGTGGACACATCGAACAATTTGAAGTGTTTTTGCAGAGGGAAATCTTTAAGCAACCCTATGGACTGGGGCAGGAGGTAATGGGCCGCCTCGTGTATAACTACGGTAGTGCCTATCAAGATGTACTGCTATATTTGGAGCGAGGATCAGATCACTCCTGTACACCTACTGATGATTTAGCTGTACTCAAAGCTGAAGTCTTGTATGGGGTTGTTGAGGAAATGGCTCAAACATTAGGTGATGTGGTGTTCCGGCGGACGGAACTGGGTAGTGCTGGTCATCCCGGAAACGAGGCCCTCAGAATCTGTGCTGAGGTGATGGGGGCGGAATTAGGATGGAGTCGGTCACAAATAGAGCTAGAGTTAGACAAGGTGAATCACATTTTTAATGTTGGAGGTGTATTAAGTCAGGAGAAAAGTATTGGAATTGAAACCCTTAACGGTCCGGTAAGTTTAGCCCAGAAGATCCGTTGAGGTTTTGGTCCAAGATTTTAGCTGAATCTGCTGGAAGCAGCACCAGTTTATGGAAATCAGGGAAATTCTAACAGAAATCCATGGTAGCTACCGCTCAAAACCATCAATTAATCCTAATTGATGGTCACGTTCACCTTCATGACTGTTTTGATATCGATCAACTGCTGACCTCAGCTTGGGAAAATTTCCAGCAATTTTCTGGTCAAGCAGGTGATGGAGAAAATTTTCAGGCTGTATTGTTATTGACAGAAATAGAGCATCAAAAATGGTATAAGAAGTTAGCTGATTTAGCTCAAAACAATAATCAGTCTAGGGTAAGCCAGGGAAAAACTTGGATGTTCCACCGTACCCAGGAAGATTTATCCTTATATACCTGTAACGCCTTAGGGCAAGGAATGTTCTTAATTGCTGGTCGCCAAATTGTGACAGCGGAAAACCTGGAAGTATTAGCCTTGATCACTGACCAAAACCTTGAAGATGGTTTACCCTTAGACGTAACGATTAGAGCAATCCTTTCCGCTGGGGGAATCCCTATACTACCCTGGGGAGTTGGTAAATGGATCGGAAATCGGGGAAAACTATTAAATAAGCTCTTGGAAGACAATAATTTTCCCAAGCTTTTTCTAGGAGACAATGGTGGACGTCCTGTATTCTGGTCACGACCAGTTTTGTTCAAACAAGCAGAGAAAAAAGGATGGCGGATATTACCAGGAAGCGATCCACTTCCTTTGGCTTCTGAATATTGTCGTCCTGGAAGTTTTGGATTTACTATCCAGGGTTCCTTGAGTAATCAAGAACCAGGAAAAGATATCAAGGAAATGCTCCTCAATCCCCTGACACCTATTCAGGGGTATGGTTCTCTAGAAAACCCCTGGCGATTTATTCGTAACCAATTAGCAATTCGGTCTAAAAAAAATAGCAATTAAAAATAAACAAATGACTAAAGGAATTTAACAGTGGTTTCTACAGGTGATTTTCCCGAAACAGCCGATATCGAAACATCTTCTGATGATTATGCCTCCCGTTTTGCCGGGGAAATTGGGGCTTGGCTACTGAAAGTCCAGGAAGAGGCAACCTTGAAAATGCTGACTCCTTATCCTAAAGCCACCATCCTTGATGTGGGAGGAGGACATGGTCAACTCACAGGGGCTCTGATTCAAAATGGTTATCAACTAACTGTGCTTGGTAGTGCGGATGTCTGTAAGGGGAGGATTCAGAATTTTCTTGATGCTAATCTTTGTTCCTTCAAGGTGGGCAATGTTTTGGATCTACCTTACCCAGATGGAGCTTTTGATGTTGTGATCAGCTATCGATTCCTCGCTCATGTCACTCAATGGCAGTCTTTTTTAACAGAACTAAATCGAGTAGCAAAGCAAGCTGTCATCCTAGACTATCCTACAGTGAGGAGCGTAAATGCTATTGCCCCCTATCTATTTAAGTTCAAGAAAGGGTTGGAAGGAAATACACGAGAGTTTATCTGTTATCAGGAACATGAGCTTCTAGAATTTTTTAAATCTATTGGTCTGAGCAAAGCTGAGCGCTATCCTCAATTCTTTGTGCCTATGGTACTGCATCGTGCTTTAAAATATCCTAGCTTCTCTTCATTTATGGAGAAGTTAGCTCGACTATCAGGCTTGACTAATTTGTTTGGTTCACCAGTAATTTTAAAGCTTACCAAGACTTAAGCCAGATGCCGATTAAAATTAATTGTATAAACTTGCTTGGTGAAATTCCAATATTTTTTAGGTTAGCTCAGAAAGTAGAATATGGAAGATCCTCAATTCAAACTCCCAACTGGCAGTCGCGTCTTAGTGACTGGAGCTACAGGGTTTACAGGTTCAGTTCTTGTACGTAAATTAGTGGCACAAGGTTTAGATATCGTCGCTATTGCACGTCCTAGTTCTAAACTTGAGCCTTTCAATGACCTTAAAGTTGAATGGATTAGAGGGGATGTTTTTGATGAAGAGTTAATCAAAAAAGCCATAAAAGGAGTTAATTATATATTTCATATTGTAACTCCTTTTCGAGAAGCAAAATCTGCTGACAATGTTTACTATAATGTCCACGTTTTAAGCACACAATTGCTAGCCAAATACGCTTTAGAAGAACCCGATTTTAAGCGTTTTGTTCACGTTTCAACAATTGGTGTTCATGGTCATGTCGAAAATCCTCCTGGTGATGAAAATTGTCCAATGAATCCTGGAGATATATATCAAGAAACCAAACTAGAGGGTGAACTGTGGATCAGAGATTTTGCTAAAAAGGAAGGCTTACCAGTCACTGTGGTTCGACCCTCAGGAATCTATGGTCCTGGGGAGAAACGGTTTTTGAAAATTTTCAAAATGGTTTGCCGTAAGTGGATACCAATAATTGGCAATGGCAGTAACTTACTGCACTTAATTCATGTTGATGATTTGACCAATTTTTTTCTGCTATCATCAACCCATCCTAAAGCAGTGGGAGAAGTTTTTATTTGTGGCAGTAAGGAGGCGATTACTTTCCAAAAAATGGTCTCTATTATTAGTGAATACTATGGAATTTCCTTTAAATTTATTAGTTTGCCAGCTGCGCCACTGTTTGCCTTAGGGGATTTTTTGGAATTCATCTGTCGTCCCCTGGGTATAGAACCACCTATTTATAGAAGACGGCTAGCATTTTATACGAAAGACCGCTCCTTTAACACAGCCAAAATGATAAATTTACTGGGGTTTGTGCCTGTCCATTCCGATGAAGAAGGGTTAAAGGAATTAGCCCAATGGTATCTTGACCAAGGATGGATATCTCTTTGATTTGGGTTAATGGGTATTCAATCAGTGAAAACTGGCTGGTTATACTGAATGAGTAAGTTGAATGAGTAAATCCTGATTAGTATTCTGATTCCTAACTTCTTGGCACAACTATTTGTATCGTTCATCCCGTGAAAACGTAATAATTTGGTAGTGATTGAGGAAAAAATGAAAAAAATTACAGTTCTCGGTAACTTTTCAGGTCGCAATGCAGGAGATGCTGCTATTTTAGGCAATCTGCTCGATGATATTGCTGCAGCACATCCCGATGCGTTGTTTATAGTACCAACTCTCAACCCACGCTTCGTCAAACGCCATTTTGGCCACCACAATCTCAAGGCACTTGGATTAATGCCTTGGAATGGTGCTATTAAGATTTTTGGTTTGCCAACTTTCCGAGCAATGTTGCAAGCTGATCTGGTGCTAGTAACCGATAACATTCTGTTTGATCGCAAGTTACTCAACCCACTGTTTAACTATCTCTCCACAATTTCCTTAATCGCCCCAGCTTGTAAGGCACGCGGTATTGCGATCGCACTTTACAACGCCAGTCTAGGACCAATTACTACATCACTGGGCAAGTATGCTTTGCAAAGAGTTCTTGATGCTAGCCCAATGCTGATCCTGCGAGATCAGCAATCAAAGCAACTGCTTGACCAACAGAAACTGAATTACCAGGACGTTTACATCAATGCGGATTGCGCCATCAACACTACCCCGCCACCAACAGAACGCATGGAGGAGATCATAGGCAAAGAGGGGCTTTTCAAAAATCCGAAAGGCACTATTGGTTTCAATATCAATGCCTACATCGATAACTGGCGCAAGGATAACAAGACTTTTGGGCGCGAACGCTTTTTGCAGGCAATCGGGTCTACTCTCGACCGACTGATTGAGGAATTAGACATTGAGATTATGTATACCATCACCCAAGTGATGGATACCAAGATTACCAACGAGAGTTTGAAGTATGTCAAGCGACGCGATCGCATCCGGGTAATCAGTAATGCTACTTACACCTACCAGGAAATTGCTGGCTTGCTACAGCGGGTAGAAGTCCATGTGGGGATGCGGACTCATTCCGTAATTTTGGCTTCAGGAGTTCTCACCCCTGTAGTGGCCATTAACTCCTACCCTAAAACAGCAGGCTTCATGAAAACCATTGGTCAGGACAACTGGTTGATCAACTTTGATGAACTAACCACCAACACCTTGACAAATTTAATTAAGTCTGCTTGGGAACAGCGCCATGAAACGCGAGCGGCCATGACACCACTGGTGCAGCGGGAGCAAGCTAAAGCCCGCAGTAGCGTTGAACTGGTGAGCCAATTGTTGGCCCAGAGGCAGCAATCTGAGGTGCAAGTTACCGCTTGAGCCATTGTCTACTCATCCTTTGAGTACAGAGAGGTAAAATTATTTGAAAAAATCGAAGGCAACAGAATTAAGCATGTCTGAAGATGGCTATTTGCCACTTCACAAACAGCAGCAGACTGAGCCATTGTATGTGGTTCCCAAGGATCTGTGTACCCGTTGCGGTGCTTGCGATCCCATCTGCCCTGTAGACTGCATTTCCTTTGACGAACACCGATACCCAGTTATTGATACTAAAACCTGTGTTGACTGTGGACTCTGTGTAAAAGTTTGTCCCGGTATAGACTTTGACTACACTGCTCAGTATAAGAAAATGTTCGGCGTTGAGCAGGCACCAGAGGGGCTTGGTGGCATTTACGAGAGCGCCTTTTTGACTTTTGCTAACAATCCCCAGGTGCAGGCAGAAGGTAGTGGTGGTGGACTCGTTTCCCAACTGCTGATTGGTATGGTCAAAGAAGGGATAATTGATGCTGCCCTGACTGTGGGTTATGAGCCCGATGATCCCATCACACCCACACCTGTGATTTGCCGCACCGAGGCAGAAATTCGCGCCACGGCTGGCTCCAAGTATTGTGTTGTACCCCATGCCAAAGTCATACGTGACGTCAAAAAACTGGAAGGCAAGTTTGCCTTTGTCGGTGTAGGCTGTCAGATTGAGGGTTTACGCAAATTGGAGAAGGTCTATAAGCCTTTGGTACGTCGGGAAATCTTCACCATTGGCTTAGCTTGCCACGGCACCCTAGAAAAAGAAGGTACTACTGAGTTGCTATCCCACCGTCGTCTTCCCCAAGAGAAGATCAAGCGCTTCTTCTATCGTGGTGGTAACTTCCCTGGCAAGTTTCAGATCGAAACCCTCGACGGTCAGCGCCTCGACCTGCACAGGTTTGATTACAAGGATGGTGCCTATAATTACCTCTACCATCTCTATACACCCCAGCGTTGCCTGATGTGTCCTGACTATAGTGCTGAGTTTGCGGATATTTCAGTTTCCGACTTCTGGGTGCGCGGTGAGGATGGCGAGTACCTACACCCGGAAGGTACAAGCATGGTCATGTGCCGCACGGAACGTGGTCAAAAGATTTTACAACAGATGCGTGAATCGGGCTATATTACCGCTATGCCTTTAGGTAAGCAGGAAGTGGAAGCCAGTTTTGATCACCTCTACCGTGACAAACGTGTCTCTCCCTTCGTGCGTATCCAGTGGCGTGAAGCCCAGGGAATATCTGCACCCCAGTACCATTTACCGATTTCCCCACCAACTAAAGAAGACCACCGTCACGAGGGTTTGCGTCAGGCTACCTTTATTTTCTCTAAGCGCAAATGGATGCGCCAGTTGATGCTGGCCATCTTTTTCTCACGGTTTGGGGAAGTGTTTACAGCAGTGAAAATGCGCTACAAAGCCTTCAAGGCTGCACGGCGCTTACGCAAACAAGCAAAAAAAAGGCAAAAACAAGACCCTGCCTTGGATACCCAATAAATAATTGACATCAAGTAAGTAAGGTAAATCTAATGATCAGTATACATGAGCAAAACTCCAAAACCTCAATCTGGTAATAGTAGATAGTAAACCAATTACCAATTACTAATTACCAATTATTAATTACTAATTACAAATGACAAATTACCAATGAAAAATCTTTAACAAGCTCTTGGAATGCCGAAAAACTCGACACTACGTTTTGTCCGCATTGCTGGCACAACTGCACTATTAGTATATGTTGTTCACAAGGCAGGGTTGTTCAGCGCTGACGGACGGCGGGATTTGTTAGACACCTTCGTTCACGTCAAACCACCATTTTTGTTGGCATCGATTGGGTTTGGGCTGTTGCTTAATCTATCTAGCGCCTTCAAGTGGTACATGCTTTCGCGCTCTCGTGGCTTGCCAGTTAATCTTTGGCGGCTGTTTGCTTACTATATGGTTGGTCAATTCTTCAATCTGGTGCTGCCAAGCAGCATTGGGGGCGATGTGGTCCGGATGCATCAACTAGGGCGCTACACTGGACGCTACGCCGATGCTGTAGCCTCAGTCTTTGTGGAACGTTTCACTGGTTTGGCCACCCTGGTCTTGTTAGCAATGGTGGCAGTAGTGGTCAACCTGCACCTGTTCAACCTGCCCTGGTTGACTATTGGCCTTGCCATCGGGTCAATAGGCATTGCATTGATCTGCTGGTTGATTATTGACCAACGACCATTCCGATTGACCCAGAAGCTATTGGCAAGGCGTGTACCCTTGCTGCAGAAACTCTTCGTCAAGATTGAGAAATTTCGGCAAGCAGTGCTGGCCTATCAGAGTGACCCAGGGGCAATCTGGGGGGCTCTAATTAATTCTCTAATCTTCTACTTCTTAGCGGTCATGAATGTCTGGGTTAGTGCACTTGCCTTCGGCTCCAAGATCGATTTTGTCAGCATGCTCGTAGCAGTGCCAGTTATCCTCTTTATCATGAACTTACCAATCTCGATTGGAGGTATTGGTCTGATGGAGTTTGCCTACAGCTTCACTCTTGGGTTGGTAGGTGCTACCCCTGCACTAGCATTTTCAACGGCATTGCTGTTGAGAGCAAAGACCCTGTTCCATGCTGGAATTGGTAGTCTACTTTATCCGTTCGTCAGTGATGGTAGCCCCATCCGTGAGGGAGTACCGATGGAAGTGACGAACAAATACGGAGAAAATGGTGATGACTAGTAAACATGAACAGTTTCGCTTCAGCGCTGTCTCAGCTGATAGTAAAAGCTCGTTTATAAAAAAGTATCAGGATTTAGTCTTAGGTGATCGTAGTTGGAGGCGACTTCTACAATATGAACTGCTGACGCTGCTGGTAGGTCAACTCCCTGGTGCTCTTGGGCTAGGGCTGCGGCGCATCTTATACCCGCAGTTATTCGGTAGTGTGGGTAAAAATGCACTCTTCGGTCATCACCTCACCTTGCGTGCACCGGGTCGTATTCACCTGGGTAGCAATGTGGTACTCGATGACTATGCAGTACTGTCCGTAAGGGGTTTTGAAGATGAGCGGATTGAGATTAGTGATGGGGTGCAAATTGGTCGCTCGGCTCAACTCAAGACCCGTGCTGGCTCTATTTTTATCAGTGCCCATGCCAATATTGGTGCAGAGTGCCGCATTGACTCGACTACCGAAGTCCATATTGGTCAGCACTGCATTTTCGCTGGTCGTTGCTATTTAGGTGGTGTTAGTCACCAATTTGATCGTACTGACATCCCAATTGTCCAACAACCACTAGCAACTAAGGGTGGTGTACACATCGGTGATGATGTCTGGCTAGGAGCACATGTGATTGTTTTGGATGGGGTAACTATTGGTACAGGTGCAATAGTCGGTGCGGGTGCAGTAGTAACCAAAGACATTCCAGCATACGCGATCGCGATGGGTGTGCCAGCACAGGTGCGTGGTTCACGAAAGCCTGAGTCTGCCGAGTAATCAACTTGAGCATCTCCAAGGATGGTATGATGGGTTGATTCAACAGAGTGCTGTACATGTTGGTGCAAACCCCAATTTCAATTTCCGTTCTTATGCAAAGAGGAGATAAAAAATGAAAGAAACCTCAACAGAAACACCATTTTTTATCGTAGGTTGTCCGCGTTCGGGCACAACTTTGCTACAGGTGCTAATGGATGCACATCCGGATATTTGTATACCTCCAGAAAGTCATATATTTCCGCGCTTTTCCGAAAGTTTTGATGATTATGGAGATCTTAGCCAAAATTATAACTTAAAACTGTTTGTTAAGGACATTTTAAACGATGAACCAATCAAGCTGTGGGGTTTAAAAATATCAGTACCAGCTTTTTGTAGCAAGCTTCAGGAACGCTCGGTTAAGGGTGTTATTTCAAGGCTTTTTGAGCTTTATGCCGAACGGGAAGGTAAAAGTAAATGGGGAGATAAGACGCCGCAACATGCCATGTACTTGAAACAGATCAAGGCACTATTTCCCCAATCAAGAATCATCCATATTATCCGTGATGGTAGGGATGTAGCTGAGTCATTGAGTAGGGTTTTGATTGGACCAAAGAGTATCTATGGCATAGCCCATCGCTGGAAAAAATATATTCTATCATTCCAAGAATTCAAGAAGACTATTAATTCTCATGAGTTTCTAGAAGTTCATTATGAAAATCTAGTTAAAAATCCCAAAAAAGAACTGTCAAAAATATTTAAATTTCTTGGAGAAGATTATAGTGAGGATGATAGTGAGGTTGTTCAGGATATCCCTGAGACAGTAAGAAAACATCATTATCTTAAGGCTGCTACTCTTCATGACTCTTTGAACAAATCTATATCATCTCAAAAAATTGGTGTTTTTAAAAGCAAATTTAAAACCAGAGAAATTGAAATATTTGAATCCATAGCAGGAGAGGCTCTAACTGGTTACGGCTATTCTCTAGAAACTTCTGGAAAAACTCATATAAAACGAAAGGAAATGATAGTATTTTTTATAGAAGATTATCTACTGCGATATCTGAAAAAGTTTGTTAGACCGGACATGATGACTCTTATTCTGAGCTGAGCCTCAAACTTAATTTGCCTCGTAATAAGAGTCATCA
>NZ_JAAHFV010000687.1:0-1005 GCF_010672755.1 Moorena sp. SIO1F2 | reverse complement strand
TGGAATCGGGAATCGGGAATCGTGGGAAAATATTGTGTAAATTATAGTTATAAAAAACGCTGTAAATTGGCTAGTATTCAGTTATAAAAAAAAATCAAACTATCTCCCCTACACCCTAGGATAAAAAATGCTATAATTTTAAAAAATAACCTTTAATTGACAAGCGATGGAAACTCAAGACTTAAAAACACTGATTAAAGAAAGCATCCGATAAGTTTTGAGAGAAGAAAGACTCTTACTATGTCATATGTTAATGCCTTACGTTAGTGATCAAGAACAACAAGAGCTTGACGCCACCTTTGGGTTACCTGAAGACTATGAGACTGAAGAAGTGACTGATCTGACAAATTGGATTAAAAATGAGCATTAAATTCCGAAAGAGTGCGATTAGATTCTTAGTTAATCAAGCGATAGAAGTAGAAGGAGATGAAGAAACCATTCCAATCACAGAAATTGTTCAAAGTCAAGAAGCTTGGGAAAATTATCGCTCCGGTAACGATAAAGGAATTTCATCTAAAGATTTAAAACGTAAGTTATTAGGATAAAAGTTTGATTGATAGACAAAGGAATGCAGCAAGGTCTTGGAGCTTTACCCCAAGACCAAACTCCCGACTCCCGACTCCCGACTCCCGACTCCCTATTCCCGCTCCTGCTTACAAAAATCAAACGCCTTATTGTTAATCTTATCAATAACATCAGTTACCTCAGCCGGAGGATTAGGCATCAGATAAATTTCCCGTAATGCATCTGACCACAGTTGTTTGTTGATGAAATAGTTAATTCGTTTCAGAGCAATCTGATCAGCACTCGCATCTTGAGCTTTCAGATTACTTTCTAATGCAGTTAAGTCAGCGGTGATTTGATTACGCTTTTGGTCATTCATTAAACGAAAACTTCTCTTAGTAGGAAGTTCGTCTAAAGGAATTGTATTCCGCCAAAAGTAAGCTTTACCTGGTTGTAAGGGCTTGCCTTGATAAAGGATATTAGTGGTAGTAGGGTCTAAGA
>NZ_JAAHFV010000686.1:0-1051 GCF_010672755.1 Moorena sp. SIO1F2 | reverse complement strand
TACTAGAAGCAATTGCTGCTACTGCTGCTAACATTAAGGTAAACATTAAAACCCCTTGGATAACATCGGTTAGGGCAACGCTTCTCATTCCCCCCATGAACACATACAGCACGATTACAACTGTCAAAAAGGTAGCCCCTGTAAAATAGGGAATTTGTCCATTGGTTAACGTTTCAAGAATATAGCCAGCTCCAATCGGTTGTAGGGTTAAGTAGGGAATGGTGAAAATTACCATAACCGCCAGAAAAATTACTTTGAGGGTATTGCTAATCCCAGGGGATACACCTGTGCTACGGAAACGGGCTTCAATTAATTCAGAAGGGGTGATTAAGCCGTGTTTGTTGCCTAAAAGCCAGACTCGATAACCGATAAAATAAAAGGTTAGTGCGATTAAGCCAGTTCCAAACCCCATCATTCCGTAATAACTCAGACCAATGCGATAGCCTGAGCCTGAAAATCCCAGAAAAGCAAAGGCGCTGAAATTGGTAGCAATTAGGGTGAAAAATAGGAGAATTGCTCCCATGTTACGGTCAGCTAAAAAATAATCGTCAGGGGTGTTTTGTTGTTGGCGATAACCAACTAGTCCTACCACAAGGGTTACTAATAAATACCCGGCCAGCACAACATAGGGAATAATCGAGTCTAGTGTCATCTCCTTAACGGTCTTCCTTAGACGAAGTTTCCCAGAAATTTAGCACAAATAGTAACAATGCGATCGCGAGGATAATTTGTAAGGCAATAAAATAGAATACCCAAGGGGGAAGATGGAGCAAGGAGAAGGAAATGTCTTGCTGCCAAGACCAGAAATCTTGGGATAGCAGGAAAATTACCGTAAAGCAGAAAAACCAGAAAAATGATGATTTTAAAATTGGCATCAGCACTTTAGGAAAGGGAGTAGGGAGTAGGGAGTAGGGAGTAGGGAGATGGGGAGATGGGGAGATGGGGAGATGGGGAGATGGGGAGATGGGGAGATGGGGAGATGGGGAGATGGGGAGATGGGGAGAGGGGGAGATTTTTATTAAGGGTAATTGTTACAACATGATATTATAAT
>NZ_JAAHFV010000685.1:0-1053 GCF_010672755.1 Moorena sp. SIO1F2 | reverse complement strand
ATAAACTTGACTATTACTCAGCCTAATTATCTTTAGTAATCTCAAGGCTATATCATGTAGATTATAGTCAAAATCCTATTCAAATCAACTAGCTGACTAATGAATAATGCTCAATAATACTATCAAGAAATTAAAAGATATATAGCCTTTTTATTTGATATGTAAACCTAGGATTTATAGAACAAAGTAACTTCGCAACAGTAGTCAAGATATCCGAGGAGTTTTTGGTGTTATGATAAAGCAGCAATGCGGCATTGATTTTGATGATATATTGGGAAATTGTATATAAATTAATCAATTAATTAACCACCAAATTTTTCCCCTTGCCAAAAAAGCTTCATTTATGCCTTTATTGGCATTGCTAATGGCAACTTTTCTCCTTTCATTTGCTGCGATTCTAACAAAATTGGCTGAGTTTGATCTTGGACCTGGCGCAACTATATTTAACCGATATTGGATTGCTGCAGTTACCTTTAGCTTATGGGAAAGCCAAAAGCTTGTATTCCCTGGGAAACCTGAACAAGAGTGTAAATCATCAGGGCACCTTACTATTAACGATGTAATCTTGTTCGGGATAGAATTTAATGACTTTTATATGCGTATCTCTGTGGGCTATTTCACTAACTCAGACTAGTGTAGCCAATGCCAATTTGTTGCATAACATGACTCCTATCTTTTCAACCCTCGGTGCTTGGTTGCTTCTGAAGCAGCAATTTGACAACCGCTTTCTAGTTGGTCTAGGCATTGCACTATTCGCGTCTAGTTGTATTGAGTTTGAGGACTGGTTTATTGCCCCTAGCAACTTTACTGGAGATATGCTGGCACTACTCTCTTCTGTTTTTTATGCTGGTGCATTTTTAGCTCGTGAATCCTTGTGCAATAAATACTCAGTCAGCACAATCTTGCTATGGAGCTGCTTCTTAAGAGCGATCTTAGCTTTGGGATTTACTTTAATCATGGAAGATTTGGGAGCTGAAGATCCGGACGCCGGAGGGAAGCGGGCTATGGATCCGAGTCGAGTCGTTCCGGCGGTTCATCGAGAACTCCGATGCA
>NZ_JAAHFV010000684.1:0-1071 GCF_010672755.1 Moorena sp. SIO1F2 | reverse complement strand
GGCTTTGTTGCATGAATGATGAAGGGGTCAAAATGCTCCCCCTCTCAGGAGCAGTTTTAAGCATTATGGGCATAGCTATCAGGCATACCCAAATGGGTCATAGGATTGAGGGCAGCACAAGCAAGTAAAAGTTCTACAGCCTGGGGGTCGTTGGTACGACGAGAACAACGATTACCAAAGATAAGCTTGAAACGAAACATGGCCGTCTCCGATCATGAGCGACGGTGATAGCCACTCTGAAGTTTCCATTGGCTTCGACCCACTTTTTCAATACGTACTAGGTTCTGATTGCGTGGATGATGCTCTCCTTCTTTTGGCCAATATTGGGCATCATGACGTGGGGGAATATTAGCCTGAGCACCTCTTTTTTTAATGGCATCGTAGCACTTGCGTTTGTCATAAGCTCCATCGGCGGACACTGCTTCAATCTCTGATTCGATGGCATCTAACACATCCGATAGAGCCTCCGAGTCACTGAGATTATTCGTACTCACTACCGCACCAAGTATTTCCCCTGTGCTCTGATCTACCCCTAAATGCAGTTTTCGCGCCTTTCGACGTTTGCTGATTCCATGTTGACGTACTTTCCATTCTCCCTCTCCATAAACTTTGATTCCGGTTGAATCCACTACCACATGCCGTGCTCCCTTCCGTTCTTAACCGGGCATTGCCACACTTAATTTCCCCAGCCGTCTCGATACTGTGGAGTGGTCTGGTACTTCTAAGTCTACTCCCATTAAACCGAACTTTGATTCCATCAATCCTTGGGTTTGACGCCCTGGTAAATTCAACACTGACCCCATGGTACTCATGGTAGCTATGGCTAAGTCACTGTATTTGCGGGATGCTCCTCGTTTCCCTGTCTTTTGGGGATTCCACCATCTTTTAAGTACCTCATCATCAATCGGTGAAGGTCAGACTACCACGGTTTAAGAGCGCTGCGTTGTACTTACTCCAATTCAATATCTTATATTTGGTCTTGGCGGTTGCTTCTGTCATGGCTAAGGGGAAGCTCTATTTTTCTCTCTATAGATTATCTCACTCAACTCATACTCTTTATGCAACAAAGCC
>NZ_JAAHFV010000683.1:0-1072 GCF_010672755.1 Moorena sp. SIO1F2 | reverse complement strand
GGGGTTTAAGAGTGTTAAAAATGACATGGAACTCACGGAAGTTATATTTACTGTGGTGTTCAAATTACTGATACGATACTACACTTATATTACCAAGATGTCCAGGAATTAGAGGAAAAAATTATGCGTACCTTAACTCGTACATCAACTACTGAAATGGAAGTAACTAGTATTCGCTTAGAGAGAAGTCTGAAAGATAAACTTAAAGAACTTTCTGGGAATCAAGGTTATCAGGCATTAATCCGAGATATTCTTTGGAATTACGTTCATCAAAAATCAGGAGATTATCGCCCTCAATTTGCGCCTTCTGATATTAGAGCTACTTTGGATGCAAAAGCGAGAAAAGATGAAAGTTGTGCTTTAACAGGTAAATTAATCCAAGAAGGAGAAAATATGCTGTTAGCATTTACCATTTACGGGGACTTAGTACCTTTGAGTGTAGAAAGTCTAAATAAAGAGTAATTGAGAAACGACATCCTGGGTCACAGTCACCAATCCGTGACCCCACAATTTAAAATCTAATAATCTAAGACTCAACCCGCCCCTAATTAGTTCCAAAAGACACTAAATTTAGAGATTTGGTGATTCACTCAAATTAACTGTTTTTGCTGCTTTAAAAGCTTTATTTCTGGCATCTGTGACATCTTTTCCTTTGGCTAATGCGACTCCCATACGACGATAGGGACGAGAAGTGAGTTTACCAAATAATCTGATATCTACATCTGGTGTAGCTAAAGCTTTGGCTACATGATTAAAAATAATATTTTTTGAATGGCGATCAGCAAGGATAACTGCGCTAGCTGAAGGGGCAAAAGTTTCTATGTGGGGAATTGGTAAGCCCAAAATGGCTCTTAAATGCAATTCAAATTCATTCAAATTTTGAGAAATTAACGTTACCATTCCTGTATCGTGAGGACGAGGGGAAAGTTCGGAAAATATCACTTCATCTTTGGTAATAAAGAATTCCACACCGAAAATTCCTGCACCACCTAAAGCATCGGTTACTTTAGTCGCGATCGCCTGTGCTGCTTTTATTTGTGCTTCGCTAATACCTGCGGGTTGCCAAGATTCC
>NZ_JAAHFV010000682.1:0-1079 GCF_010672755.1 Moorena sp. SIO1F2 | reverse complement strand
CTCAAGTACCCTGGCCTACGGCCAATGGCTGATCGCTGTTCGGTGTAGCGTGCGCGTAAGCTGATAGCTGATAGCTGATAGCTGATAGCTGATAGCTGATAGCTGATAGCTGATAGCTGATAGCTTATGCAAAAAATAAATCAAAAATTACTTGACAAAAGTAATAAGTATTTAGTAACATAAAAATGTTCCCAAAAACAACAGCAAAACAACTTATGGACATCGAAAACTTTCTCCAAAATTTCGAGTATAACCCCAACAATCCTAATCTCCCTGAATCATTTGGCCAACCCCAGCCAGGACGGAAGCAAATCAAACATATATTGATCGGTTCTCCCAAAATTGTGCGGGTCACAATCTATAGCCTTTATAGCCGTGGCTACGCCCAAGTTGATGAGTGGAGCACTCCTCAACCTATCGGAAATTCTGGTGAGGTGATCAGTATATTGATTCGACATCTGTTGGTAGATTAAGATAGCAACTTGCCAGGGATGCCAATCCCTGGCGACAGGTCAAAACTGAGGAGAAAGTACGAAGTCTAAAACATAAGTTTGTATGTTGTTGATTGGGATAATTTCCCGATGAATTGGTGAACACATAGTCAAGAACCCTAGGGTTTTTGACAATTACAAGAAATAATTCGGTCAAGGATTGGAATTAACCAGAACTTGACCGAATTTTTTTATTGTGATGAGGGAACAGGGAACAGGGAACAGGGAGTAGGGAGTAGGGAATCGGGAATCGGGAATCGGGAATCGGGAATCGGGAATCGGGAATCGGGAATCGGGAATCGGGAATCGGGCAGTAACGCACCACTGGGTCAAGCAGCTTTAATGACATGCACTCACATCACCCACAGCACCCATAGTGGTAATGCAATAGTTTTTCTAACTCTCCACGTTAAACACTCATATCACCCCTGGTGTTAATGCAATAGTTTTTCTATCCGACCACCCTCATAACCCTCATTGCCCTTACAACCCCTGACGTTAATGCAATAGTTTTTCTGGCTGACCACCCTCATAACCCTTATAACACTCATGATGCTTTCGATACTTCTCACCCACCCCTTGCATCTT
>NZ_JAAHFV010000681.1:0-1080 GCF_010672755.1 Moorena sp. SIO1F2 | reverse complement strand
TCGTTTTCAACATTTGTTCGCCCATTGGCAAATCGCAGCTGAACAGGATATTGTTTCGGTGTCGCAAAAAGTCCTTGCTTGAGGGAAATCCCATTAAGTTGCTCTTGAGTAAGCCGAGTTCGTTTTGCCAGTTCACTCTTAATGCTCTGTTCATCAAAATCAAAAATTTCTAGGTTTCCCTCCACCGAGGCGTGGGTTTTGGCATGGGTGTCTCGCAAAGCCCGTTCCTGATCCTTGTAAAGCTTATCCATCTGAATCCTGACTTGCTCGGCTACAAGGTCGTAATAGTTTCGTTCGTCCTTTTCGGGATATTCTGTAAATAGCTTCATGGTTATTTTTTAGATAAAAATTTTGAGGAATTGGTTTTGATAAACACTCCTTGAGGATACCAGTGGGTTTGAGCGGGTACTGTCAAATTAAGTGAGCAGATAGCTGGCGATTGAGACTCAAATTTTACTGAAATAAATGGTGATTTATCAATCAGAGAGCTGGAATTTTTACTTTAATTTTTCTTTGACAATACCCGATGCCTTGCTTACGGATTGTCAAATGTTACTTTATAGCTTTTATCCGGCTGTTGAGTATTGCGGTTTACCACATCTGAGAGAGTATTTGTGTTTTGTATTACTTCCCAACCGACCGGGGAAAAGGTTTCTTCGTTGAAGATATTTTCTGCCAACAAGGGATTGGTCAATGCTTGGGAAAACGCATCAACTCCTATCATTCGGTTAACCAGGGGAGCTACTGCTGCATTTGGTGGCACATCCTCGGCATAGAGTCCCACATAGAATTCAATATTGTTGACATCACCGTATAACCGTTTTAGTTCCCTTTGAGTATCTTCATCCGCCGTGATCTGATCGAAATCCGTCACCCGGGGAAACTTAGACATTTCCCGGTAATCATTATAGCTGGCCAGTTGAGCTTGACGACCTAAGTCGATACTTGCCAATTCAACAGGTATCAGGAATTCTGCCGTGTTGAACAAACCAATTTTGGTGCCTGGTTGGGAACAGGTCTCCTCAAACAATGGTCCCAAACCTTTATTGATCAGCATCTCATTATTCCAGAGGCTATCCA
>NZ_JAAHFV010000680.1:0-1082 GCF_010672755.1 Moorena sp. SIO1F2 | reverse complement strand
ATTGCAAAAAGACCTGGGCTGGGAGTATCACTTTGTGGATAAAAAGAGTCGAGTTTGTATTGACCTTCACGAGGGGATAGTACCCGATTTATTCTGTTTGCCATTAGATTTTGAGTATTTGCGATCGCATCTTCAGCCTCTATCTCTTGCTGGTAAGACAGTCTCTACTATCTCGCCAGAACAGATGCTGTTAATTCTCTGTGTGCAATTGGGCAAAGACTGTTGTCACTGGAGTGTACGTCTGGCTCAGTTATGCGACGTTGCTCAACTACTCCGTACTCATCCCCAGTTAGATTGGCGCAGAGTACTGGCAGAGGCTCAAAAGCTCGGTTGTGAACGCATGCTCTTGCTTGACCTTTGCCTAGTCAGGGATTTGCTGGGAGTCACGTTGCCACAGATAGTCTTAAATAAATTGCAAGCCCAACCAGTCTCCCAATCCCTCGCTATCCAAGTACGATCACAGCTTTTCCGTGACCTTGAACAGCCACCTAAGCTCTCAGAAGCAAAAGGGTTTTGGGTCTTTTTCTTGTCTTACAATCATCGCTTCTACTTCAGCATGAGAGAGCGTCTGCATGACAGAGTAATGTACTGTCTCCATTGGCTAAAAAACAGTTTGTTTGTTACCGTCATGCCCAACGAAGCGGATTGGGCGTTACTCTCCCTGCCTAGAGTGCTGGCTTTCCTGTATTATCCAATCCATATAATACGGTTGTTAATTAAGCATGGCATACAACCAATTTTCAGAACTCATCACGAGCCGCACTCCTTGTGATACCGAGTTGCATTCAAAGATAGTAGATTGGTTGGATAGGGAGATGGGGAGATGGGGAGATGGGGAGATTGGGGGAAGAGAAAGTTGTACGTTTGAGCGCAACTTGGTATGAAATCTTTATCTGTCATTTTTATATAGCATTTCTCAGACTTATTAGGTAAATTCAATGTCTTGATGCAGTCGCTCATGGGGGGAACCCCCACAGCTAGGCGCTGCTTTGCTACTCCCTACTCCCTACTCCCTACTCCCTACTCCCTACTCCCTAAATCTGATCACCAAACCGATGCTCTAGAGATAACTATCTAAAGCA
>NZ_JAAHFV010000068.1:0-22380 GCF_010672755.1 Moorena sp. SIO1F2 | reverse complement strand
ATCACCCAAACCCATTGCTTTGCCCCAACTATCTTTGCAAAAAGGGGCGGGTCTCGGGACTGAAAACTTCAACACCTCTGGATTTACTGCTCCTGGGGATACCATGGTGATTGTGAATGAAAACGGCAATGCCACCATGGCAGCCATGCTGGCTGCAGCGCGATCGCCGAATCCTTCATTCAATAACCAGATGTTAGATGAAAAGCTAGCTCTGTACCAACAACGCCTGCTTCAAAATGGTATCCCTGATGTACTGATTATGGGGAGTTCCAGAGCCATGCGGGGAATCGATCCCATTGCCCTGCAAGATGCCTTGGAAGAACAGGGCTATCCTGACATTGACGTGTTTAACTTTGGGGTTAATGGTGCGACAGCTCAGGTAGTAGACTTCATGGTTCGGCGCGTCTTAACTCCCGAGCAACTGCCTAAATTGATTATTTGGGCTGATGGGGTCAGAGCCTTTAACAATGGTCGAGTGGATGCTACCTACAACTCGATTATCGGATCACCAGGTTACCAAGCTCTAATGGCAGGAGTTTTTCCGAACCGCACTAAACAACCACCATTACCGACAGATGCCACAGACCAACCTCTAGAGGTTTTGAAGGATAGTTATAAGTATATCAGTGACTGGCTAAATCAGTCAATAGCCAAAATTTCGTTAACTTATCCTCAACGAAGCCAGCTCAAATCTCTGTTACGGGAAAAGTTGGTTGACCTAGAAAAGTTCCTCCTACCAGACACAACCAAAACTGCCAAAAAGCCTCAACATAAATTATCCCTAACGTGGAAAATTGACTTTGATGGCTTCCTGCCCCTGTCAACTCGTTTTAACACCGCTACCTACTACCAGAAACATCCTAAAGTTCCCGGTATTTATGATGGTGATTACCGGTATTTTCAGCTAGGAGGTCAGCAAGACAAAGCCCTAAGAAACTTGCTGGAATTTGCCCAGAAGCATGACGTTAGTATCGTTATGCTCAACCTACCCCTGACCAAAGAATATTTAGATCCAGTGCGGAGCAAATATGAGAAACAATTTCAGGGATACATGTACAACTTGGATTTAGAAGGGAGATTAATTTTCCGAGATTTAAATAAGATGTTGCTAACTAAATATGACTACTTTTCCGACCCCAGTCATCTCAACCGCTATGGTGCTTACCAAGTTTCTAACCAGTTGGCTAAAGATCCAATGATGCCTTGGTCATTAGTCATTAGTGATTAATCATGAATTATTAATTTGAAATTGAATAACAACCAATAATTATATAGCGGTTTGCAACCCGCGCTAATTTCCATAACAACAAGTAGTCAGTAGTCAGTAGTCAGTAGTCAGTAGTCAAGATTCGTAATTATACTTAACCTACAAGCAAACCGCTATAACTATTCAAACGGAAACGATATGTAAGCATATGCGCGTAGCGCATATGCTGATGGCTGATAGCTGAATGCTTACACGCTATCAGGCGAACATCCTTCATCCTTTATCTTTATGTCATTTATTTCGATTACCTACAGCTGTTTCTTGCTAGCAGTTTTGGGAATCTACTGGTTGGTGCAACGTTCTACAGGTGCCACAGGTTCTCCCAAACTAAAACTTTTGGTTTTATTAATTAGCAGTCTAATCTTTTATGCTTCACTACAAATCCAATACATTCCCCTGTTGGTATTGATTACCCTAATTAATTTTTACTTTGGACAAGCACTAGGTACGAATACAGTTTCTGGTTCCCATGCTACTAATTATCATCTTTCCAATGAAGAATGGCTAGTGGCTGATAGTTTTTGGAATAACCGACGGTCAAGACTACTGAGCCTAGGGATTTTCATAAATGTTATCTTTTTGCTTGGCTTCAAGTATATTCCTTTTATATTGTCCAATTTAGCAGTAATTCTCAACTTGACAATTGCTCAAGATGGGGCTAATTGGATTAGGGATAACTTAATTGTTACTCTAGGAATATCGTTTTTTATATTTGAGGGCATTGCTTATATCATTGATGTCTATCGTGGGGCTCCAGCAACTCGTAATCTCCTCCAGTTTGCTGCTTATAAGTTGTTTTTTCCTAAACTTATTTCTGGTCCAATTACTCGTTATCATCCGTTTGCTATTGAACTTAAAACCTTACAATTTCCAAGTTTTGACCGAGCAACAGAAGGACTTTGGTTGATTACATCTGGTGCGATTAAAAAGGCACTGTTAGCAGACCACATTGGTATTTTTGTTGATTTGTGTTTTGGCAATATAGAACGGGCTGGTAGTGGAGATTTATGGTTAGCTATCTTTGCCTACGGTTTACAACTCTATTTCGATTTCAGCGGCTATGTAGACATTGCCCGTGGTAGTGCAGTGTTACTGGGCATTAATCTTCCAGAAAACTTTGATTTTCCCTATTTCAGTATCAGCATTGCGGATTTCTGGCGTCGCTGGCACATCACTCTAGGGGATTGGATCCGTAACTATCTCTACTTTCCCTTGGGCGGTTCCCGTAAAGGGGTTGCTCGTACCTGCCTTAACCTATTCATCGTAATGGTCATTATTGGTATCTGGCATGGAGCAGCTTGGGGATTTGTAGCCTGGGGTGGCTTGCATGGTCTGGCGTTGGTTCTTCATCGCTTGACCGAAGCTTTCTGTGAAAATAGAGATGGGATAAAACGTTGGTGGCAAAGTTGGTCAGGGGTATTGGTCAGTTGGTTTTTGACCCAATTTATGGTGTTTACTGCCTGGATATTTTTCCGCATCCCCAATCTCACACAAGCCAGTTTAGTCATCCAGAATCTCTGGGGTCACCCAGCTGACATCCAATTTGGTCAAAAAGTCTACTTAACCGCTATTGGTATGGAACGCTTCTGGGTGGTTCTCCTGTTAGTTAGCTTAGCAGCCTCAATGGCTGGGGTTTACACTATCCGAAGGGGTCTGAAATTACAACTCAACTGGCCGGTGAAGTTGTTGTTGGTACCAGTAGGTCTCTACGTAGTTTGGTTGTTTGCTCCTCAGAGTGGTCTCCCTTACATTTATTTCGATTTCTGACTTGCCCGTAGCGCTATAACGCACTAGAACTCTATCAAAAGGGGCACATCGAAGGGATAGGATAGTAGTAATGCTGCAATAATATAAGCTTTATACAAGACTTAAGAGAGAACGCTTTATGGATCTGGTTACACTCCAGAACAAATTAGATAATATTGCCTTTTTCGTCCTGTTTGTGACGATGTTAATTTACTGGGTAGGAGCCGCTTTTCCTAAAATTCCTTATTTGTCAGCCTTAGGAACATCAGGCATGGCAACCGCTAACCTTTGCACTGCTACCTTACTCGGAGCAAGATGGCTAGAGGCAGGCTACTTCCCGATCAGTAATCTCTATGAATCCCTGTTTTTCTTAACCTGGGGAATTACCACAGTTCATCTAATTGCTGAAAACATGAGTCGCAGCCGATTGGTAGGGGTGGCTACTGCACCAGTCGCCATGGGAATTACCGCGTTTGCGGCTCTATCCCTACCACCAGATATGCAGGAAAGCGCTCCATTGGTACCTGCTCTGAAATCCAATTGGTTAATGATGCATGTTAGCATCATGATGCTCAGTTACGCCACCCTGATGGTCGGTTCCCTGGTAGCGATCGCATTTTTAGTGATTACTCGTGGTCAGAACGTGGAACTGCGAGGAAGTTCTGTCGGGACTGGTGGCTATCGCAGCAAGACTAACTTACCAGGTAATTCTACTTTTAAACTACAGCGCAACGGTAAAGAATCAATTTCTCAGCCTCTAGTTACCTCTGATACCTCATCCCCTTTAGCTGAAGTGGGACAGAGTAATGCAGCTAGTACTACAGCAGTGCTAGATTTAGTCACTACCCCCGACTCACCCGTACCATCGGTATCCACAGCACCCACCCTCTCACCCCAGAGGCTAAATATTGCCGACACTCTCGATAATATCAGCTATCGTATTATTGGGCTGGGATTTCCTCTGCTCACCATTGGGATTATTGCCGGTGCCGTTTGGGCAAACGAGGCTTGGGGTTCATACTGGAGTTGGGACCCAAAAGAAACCTGGGCATTAATTACCTGGCTAGTGTTTGCTGCCTATCTCCATGCCCGCATTACCCGTGGCTGGCAAGGACGCCGACCAGCAATTTTGGCAGGAACAGGACTTCTAGTTGTCTGGGTTTGCTATCTAGGAGTCAATCTATTGGGTAAAGGCTTACATTCCTACGGCTGGTTCTTCTAAGAACTATATATTTCCGTGATTGAGTGCATGCCCTAAATTGCTTCTACTTAAAACCCGCTTTAATGCCTAGAGGCATCGGGGAATTAACCCTAGGAAACCGACCTTTGGCTCAAAGGAATATTTGGCTCCATGGTTGGGCAATGAAACTCCTGCCCTCTAGGCATGGAAGCTTATCGAAAAGTTTGATCGGGGAAAATAGTCGTGGATAATCAGTTCAAGCCACTCGCTGTTGGTGAAGTACTATCAGTGGATGAATCTGCTCAAATCTTTATTGGTAACCGTACCTTTAGGGTCGGTGAATTCTTAGTTGCTATCAAAAAGAAATTGGTAGAAGTTTTAGGGGATGAATGGACTCCAGAACAGGAAAGTTGGTTTAGGGAATCGGGTATTCCCTGTGAAGTGTTGCAATTTGCTGCTAATGACTGGCAGCAAGGCAAGGTAAGACTTAATCTAGAATTTTGCCTTGTCGATACTCAGGATAAAGTTGATGATATATCAGCTATTGGTGGTGAAACATTGCAAAGCACATCAACCCAGGTAGCAGAACAGCCAGACCTTGCAGAGCCAGAAACTAGCAATGATTCTGGATTCGACCTTGGAGTTGGAGCAGCCACAGCCGCTGTGACTGCTACTGGAATATCAGTAGCTGAAGCACTAGAGGAAGATACCTCAACTACTATCTCGGATGAGATCACACTGAAACCTACACTTGATGCAGATGAAGACATTGCTCTCGAACAAACCCCAAGCAGTCAAGAAGAAGATGAGTTTGATTTAGGAGACTTTTCCGAAAGTGCGGAAAGTCAGGAAGATATTGGTTTCGAACAAAACCCAAGCAGTCAAGAAGAAGATGAGTTTGATTTAGGAGAATTTTCCGATAGTGAGGAAGATATTGGTTTTGAACAAACCCCAACCAGTCAAGAAGATGAGTTTGATTTAGGAGAATTTTCCGATAGTGAGGAAGATATTGGTTTCGAACAAACCCCAACCAGTCAAGAAGAAGATGAGTTTGATTTAGGAGAACTTTCCGAAAGTGACGAAGATATAGAGTTCCTAGAATCACCGACAGCAGCGGAAGAAGATTTGCTGGATTTGTCAGCAGTATCAACAGACAGTAGTAATGATTTTGATCTGGGTGACATGTCTGATGATAGTGATGAAGACATGTTTCAACTGGACGATATTTCCTTTGATGAGGAATCAGAAAACGGTGATGATAATTCCCTAATGGATGATGTCTGGCAAGAAATGAATGAGCTTAAATAAGCTTAAATAATAGTCTATTGCTAAATGTTGTGGTAAATGTTGACATGGGAGCATCGTAGTGAACATGCCGATTTCAAAGCTTTCAATAACCTTGAGGGTTTAGGATTTATAGGATTGTTAGGGTATCTATGACCTACAAAATTCAAAATGTCAAAGTTTTGGATAACTATTCATAACAACTCTAATGTCTGAGATACCGAGTTGGACACCTCTTCATGCACGGCTACATAGAACCCTGCGGCAAAAGAAGCTACTACCCAAGAATCAGCAGGTCTTAGTAGCCGTATCCGGTGGGCAAGATTCCCTTTGCCTAACCAAACTACTCCTAGATTTACAGCCCAAGTGGAAATGGCAGCTAGGAATCGCCCACTGTGACCACCGTTGGCCCTATGATGAGGGAATTTCCCTTCATGTACAGCAAATTGCTCAAAGTTGGGGACTTCCATTTCATCTACGAACCGCCCCTGAAGTGACAAAGAGCGAATCAGCAGCGCGGCAGTGGCGTTATCAAGCCCTGATTGACATTGCCCAAACTCAAGGTTATCCCACTGTTGTCACTGGTCACACAAAAAGCGATCGCGCTGAAACAGTCCTCTATAACCTGATCAGAGGTTCAGGGACTGATGGCTTGCAAGCTTTGACCTGGGAACGACCTCTTGCTCCTGGAGTACGTCTGGTGCGTCCCTTACTTGACACATCCCGTAGCGAAACTCTCCAGTTTTGCGAGCAGCAGCAACTTTCTATTTGGGTGGATGCTTACAATCAAGACCTTAACTATGCCCGTAACCGCATCCGCCAAGAGCTAATACCCTATATAAAAACCCATTTCAACCCACAAGTTGAGACAGCCTTGTCCCAAATTGCTGAAATCTTGCGAGCAGACGTGGAATATCTCGAAAACACTGCTGAGCAAATCCAAAAGCAAGCCATGGCAGTACCTACGGTCGAGGAAGATCCTGCTAGCAATAGCCCTCCACGATTGAATCGTCTGGTATTACAGCAAGCTCCCCTAGCTCTGCAACGTCGTGTGATTCGGAAGTTCCTTCAGGAAAACCAAACCAAAGCCCTCAGCTTTGAGCAAATCGAAGCGGTGACTGGTTTAATTGCTGCTCCCAACCGCTCTCGAACGTCATCCTTTCCTGGTGGAGTAACAGCCTTGGTAGAAGAGGAATGGATTATTCTTAATACTGAAGTATGAAGTATTAAGTATTAAGTATGAAACACTTCTATCTCTTAGTTTCCGAGAAATTTTTCTCCTTCAACCTACCCTACAACGAATACGGGGCGAACTACATTCAACCTTTAACATTCAAACTTCTAACATTCAAGCTTGGCCTTTCGGCCACGCTACGCGAACAATATTAAACCTTAAACCTAAGAAGCTGCCAACTCTGGAGATTGGCTTAAGCTACTGATGATTTGAGATATTTGAGCGATCGCTTGTTGTTGAGAACCACCTGTTTTCTGGATGTGATTCAGAGCATTTGCGATCGCATCCAGCTTTTGTCGAAGTTCATTGACACCATCTTGCAATGGCTGTAGGGTTTCTTCATAGAGATGAAGTTTGCCCCAAAGTTGAGCGACCTTCACCTGATTGGAGAGCCAACTTTCCTCCCAATTTTTTACCTGAGCCAGCTTAGCATCCTTTTCTTGGGTTTGTTGATTGATCAATTCTTCAGCTTGGCTAACCCTAAGGCGCATCTGTTCAATTTCTCGTTCTAGTTGTTGCAATTGATCTGACTGTTTTTTGCACTGTGCTTCTAGTTCGAGCAAAATTGGTCCTAAGTCAATTTTCTGGTTTTGTTGACCATTACTATCCACAATTCCTTGCCGCAGTCGTAACACTCGTAGATGCTGATTTATAATTTCTTCTCGTTCCCATAGAGTCCGGCGTTGACCCACCAAGGTTCTGTCCAGCATCTGGTAACGGTCTTGCTCATCTGCTAACTGGGTTTCTAGACTAATACGATCGTACTCACTAGCGACCCTAATCTGTTCTTGTAGTTCTTCAATCCCTTGGTGTTGGAGTGTTAGTTCTTCTTCTTGGTCATTGACGAAGCGTACAACTTTTTCCAAATCCTGCTGCAAATTCTGAACTATATCCTGTAACTCACCCAAGGGCATTTTTTCTAGTGCTGCAATATCCACCATTTGGCTAATTTTGACATCCCCTGATGTTGTTGCCATTCGAGCCAGTTCTTGGTATAATTTTTCCTGATTTTGGAGTTGCAGACTCACCATCCTAGCTGATTCGAGCTTGATCTCTAGATTAGTTTGCTGCACTTGCCTTTCCCGGTTTGCCTGTTCACAGGATGCTTGTAATTGTTGTAACTTTCGGGTTTGATGTTGGACTTCCTGCCCTTGACCCTCAACCTCTGCTTCCAATTTTTGAGCTAATAGACGTTGTTCATTTAACTTCTTCCAGTGATTATCCAACACCGAATGCTGATGCTTGACTACTTCCAAGGCTTGATTCAGTGGTTCCCAGACAGATTGTGTTGATTCTGCTCCTCCTGATAAGCGATTGAGCAATTGCTGAATCACACCAGCCTGCTGAGCATCTAAACCAGCAGAGTACTGACCCTCTGAAACTTGCTCTTGTAAGCGTAGCTGCTGTCCCCGGAGTTGTTCCCAAGCACCTTCGAGCTCCTTACTTTTACGCTCCAATTCTTGTCTGAGTTTAGCAGTTTCTGCCTCAGTAGTTTCCAGTTCTTGGCGTTGTTGCTCTATTCTGGAAAAATCCTCCTCCATCGTTTGCATCTGCTCAAGCCGCGCTTCCATTTCCATCTCGCGACGGTTGAGTTCTTGACTTTGATAGGTCAAAGATTGCTTCCACTGCTCAATTTCTTCTTCCTGGTTTTTTGACTTTTCTAGCAAGCGAGAGAAATTTTGCAATAGATTGACTAACCTTCCCCCCGCTGCCTCGATTGTCCCCTGTATTTGTCGATTCCCACTCAGGTTAACAATCACCAACGCACCATCACCAAAGTTATTGGCTTGTTCTGTCGGAAGCACTTCCTCCCCAGACACCTTATTCCAACTCTGGTCAGTCCGCTGAAAAGCCAGCAGTTTGAGTTCGGCCTGAGCTCTACCCATAAACCCAGTTTTCTGCTTTCTTACCTCTGCGAGATACAGCACACTGATCGTCCTCTTTTAATTGTATTGTGCCCAATTCTTAATTAACACATTTGAACGCTTAACCCCTTTGGGGTTGCAGGGTGGTAATTTTCGGAGATGATTGGTCAACCGATTTTGTTTTGATCCTTAAGGCTATTAGTCCTTTAAAGGATGACGGTATTCAGTATATTTAGACACTAAAGGTATTTTAAGGTATTTCCCAGACTTGATCTGCCAGTCAATCAAGGTTAGCAGAATAAAAATAGATTTATGAGGATAGTCTTAGGAATCTTCCCACAGGGGGGGTCTAGTTTCCCCAATCTGTCTAGTTTCCCCAAGCATAGATTTTATCAACCCTAGTGGTCGATTTTTCTAGCTAGATTGAACATAACATCTTACCCCATCACTTTCTTACCTTGTGTCTAATCCCTATTCAAATAAATATACTTAATTTATATGCTTATATGCTATCCAATGGTGTTTAAAGTCCTAACCTAGAACCTTGGACATCTTAGCTTAATTTTCCAGTAACCGTCAAAATCCCACTCTTACCCCTAATCAGTTACTTCGCTCATGGTTAGCTGTCTGCAGCCATGGTAAGCTTCCACCAGTTGGCTTACAGAAGCGATTCCTTACCAACTATACTAGCCTCACCCAATTTTTTGGGATATTTTCAGTTTACAGTTAAGCGGTTTCTTGAGCAAAGATAGATCAGTACCAGTTTATGGGCATCCTTAAACTCAATGACAGGTCATAATCTCAGATTCATCAACAGGTTGTTAGGAGCACATTGTCTTTAAATGCAGGGAACTTTGAGTGAAATTGATATCCGTAGCATCCTGCAACTGATCGAGCTAGGTCAGCGAACCGGGGAACTCTTAGTCGAGGCATACAGCTCTCACCCTAGTAGCAAGGCTAGCAATAGTGGCAGTCATCGTTTTGCCTCAGGTAGACTTTACCAGCAGCCAAAACTACCAAGTCCCGGTCCTTATTGGTTTGTCTTCTTCCTGAATGGCCAGATTGCCTATGCTGCTGACAGCGATGGGAGCTTGTCGCGCCTGCATGATTATCTGCGCCGCTATAAAGCCAATGATGCTCTCAAGGAATTGGAAAGTCTGTCCATTGCCGCTACCAATGCTCTAGAGTATGGTTATCTTTGGGCTTTGTTAGAAAAGCATGTGATCACACCAAACCAAGGGCGAAGCATTATTCAAAGCATGGTTAATGAAACCCTTTTTGATTTGCTGAGCTTTCACCATGGCTACTTTGTATTTGAAATTGGTCCGGCATTAGCACCGCAACTTACTACCTTAGAAATAGGACCATTGGTCACAGAGATTATGAAGCAGGTGCAGGAGTGGAAGCAATTGTGCCCTCATATCCAATCTCCCCATCAGTGTCCAATGATTACTGCCCATGACCAGTTACAGGCTACACTGCCCGAAAAATCCTTTAGACTCATCAGCAGTTGGGTAGATGGCAAAACTTCTCTACGCCAGTTGTCCCGTTATCTCCATCGCGACCTGATCACCGTAGCTCGGGCTATTTATCCCTATGTACAACAGGGGTCAATCCAAATGGTGACCCCCAAAGAAGCAGATACGCCAGCCATTGAAGAGCAATGGGAGTTGAAGAAAGTTACACGATCTGTTGTCTGTGTTGATGATGATCTCGCAGTTGGAAAAGCTGTGGAATATACCCTAGAAGCCAAAGGTTATAAAGTCACAGCAATACAGAAGCCCCTAAAGGCTCTGAGTGAGGTTTTTCAACTCCAACCCGATCTCATCCTCTGTGACCTAGTAATGCCCGACCTAGATGGTTATGAGCTTTGTGGCATGTTACGCCAATCCACAGCATTTCGGCAAACCCCCATCATCATGCTCACAGGCAAAGATGGCTTTATCGATCGCGTCAGAGCCCGGATGGTAGGCGCAACTGACTACTTAACGAAGCCCTTCGGAGATCATGAGTTATTGATGCTTTTGGAAAAATACATTTGGTCCAGGTGATCTAGAACAATGCCAAGATAGTCATACCCTGACCAAAGAATTAGATCAAGGGGAGAATCTTGCTCTGTCAGCCTTTAACTTATTAATAGAGGCGTCTAACCCATCAGTTAATTAACCAACACTATCCTAATTAAACCCACTGGTCAAGCTAGAAGCTTCCACAAATTCAATAAAAATCTAGTCTTTCTTGGTATCACCACCAATAGATGAGCGATACTGTAATCATGATTTAATTTATAGACCCAAATCGGGCTGTAGTTTAATTTCACTACTATTTCCCGAGGGTCGAGCTAGGAGTTATGAGTAAAGTTTTAGTTGTAGAAGACAGCCTTGCTCAACGGCAGATGATCTCAGACCTCCTCAAAGGTAGTGGTTTGAAGGTGGATGTTGCCAGTGATGGTGTTGAGGCTTTAGAACATATTCTAGAGTCTTGTCCAGATGTAGTGGTCTTGGATATAGTGATGCCACGCATGAATGGCTATGAGGTCTGTCGCCGTCTTAAGGCTGACCCTAAAACTCAGAATGTGCCAGTGGTTATGTGTTCTTCAAAAGGTGAAGAATTTGACCGCTATTGGGGCATGAAGCAAGGTGCAGATGCATACATTGCTAAGCCTTTTCAGCCAACGGAGTTGATTGGAACAGTTAGACAGCTACTTAGAACATAAATATATTGGTATTTGACGGGAATGGTTGCTAATCCGGACTTTGTAACTGACTCTGCTCTTGAACAAGCCCCAGAATTGCAGGAATTGGAAAGTCCTGAAGGCGAACTATACCTGCGGTTTTATCTGCGATCTGGTGATGAATTTGCTCTGCCGGCTACTGGTATCAAAGAGGTAATTGACCCCTGCCCTGAACAAATTACTCCTATTCCTAATGCTTCCCCTTTATTGTTGGGGACTTTCAATCGACGTGGACGGGTAATTTGGGTCTCAGATCTAGGTCAGTTTCTGGGGGATAAAACGGTTTTAAATACAGACCGTATCGAAATCCCTGTTATTGTTATTGAAGATCAAGACACTATGCTGGGGTTGGCAGTTCAAGAAATTGTCTGTACAGACTGGCTGGATGTGGAAAAGTTACATATGCCTACCAATGTTGCCGATAGTATGGCTCCTTTCTTACGCGGTGAGTGGTTGCTAGACATTGAGTCTAATCAAGTTCTGCGACTACTTGATCATGTGGCGATTATACGCTCAGCCAGGTGGGCAGCCTAAAACTAATTATTAAAAATTGAACATTAAAAATTAGTTGGATTAATTATTATTGGCTCTCCCGAAATTGCTGTGTCAAAATGTTATGAAATAATTATTATAATCATCATGTTGCGGGAGTTTCAGTTTTTAATAGAATGATTTTTTATAAAAAAAACGTCCAATCAGACCTAGTCGGCAATAAGCGCGGTTTTATACACACTATGTCCGGTAGAGCCTTATTATTAAACATTAAATTAATTTTTAATGCTTCGGGAGGAGGTAAATGGCATCCAGTATAAATTACCCCCAGCTGTATGGGGAAGCCGAAAAAGCCTATATGCAGGGCAAATACCAAGAAGCGGCAACAATTGTTGATCGTTTGATTGAGGATTTCCCTAATGAACCCAGTGCGCTGCTACTGCGGGGTCATATTTACTGCTATGGTCTACAGCAGTACGATGTGGCTCGCCAACAGTATGAATCAGTACTCAATCTGACCTCTGAGCCAGATTTTGTGAATTATGCCAACAACGGTCTAGAGTACGCCCAGCAATCTACAAATGGTCATCAGGAGGCTGGGTTATCACCTGATGATGATGTCAATACATCACAGGTAAAACTAGATGATACTGAGGAGTTGAGTGCAGAACCCACAGCAGGAAATTGGCAAGACTTCGCTGATTTTAATGATATCAGTGAATTTGACCCGGAAAGCTTAAGTTTGGATAACACAGGGGTTGATGATTTTGCTTCAGAATCAACCTCACCCTTTAACGATTATTTTCAAGATTCCACTAGTGATGAAGGAGCCATAGAGTTACAGTCTGCTTCTAATCTAGACCCTTTTAGTATCGTCAGTGACTTAGAAGAAGACAGTGAGGATTTAGAGAGTTGGGAAATTGCCTCTGAGGATTTAGAACTCGATGTTAATGCTGTCAGTAGTCAGACTTCTTACAATGGCACAGAAGGACACTTTCCTGAACTCTCTCAAGAGGAGGGTCTACAAACATTTATGGTGTCTCCGGAGGTGAATTTAGACGAAGATCACTCTTTAGGTTCAGAACAGTTAACTAGTGAATCGAGCACAGTTGAGTTTAACATCCTGGGTGAAGAAGAATTAGAATCTCTGCCGGATTACGAGTTTAGCGATCTTGAGGAGCAATCAAAGAATTCCTTTGTTGAAGCCGCAACCCTGTTAATGAATTCAGAAGAGCTTGAGGGGCATTTTTACCCGACTCCAAGTTCTTATCCTACCCCTCCCAGCGAGCAGCCTTTGGAACCTGAGAAACCAACTTCTGGGGATACTCAAGCCTATGCTGACAATCAAGAGGACTTAGAATATCTCAATGATGAGGCGGCTGACTCTACTGAACCCTATTTAGGGGGAAACTATGGCTCGGATGAGCAACTTTTGGACTCAGCTTACGATCACAATGGGTTCAACTCTCCAAGCCCAGACCAAATTAATTTGGAATCCTTTGATGATGATTCTTGGACAATGGATGATGTAACGGAATCAGAAGAGGAAATATTGTCAGGAATTGAAGCACATCAAGGGGTAAAAGAGGGGTTTTTAGATGAGTTTGACCTATTTGATGATGATTTAGATTCAATCCCTGATTTCTCTGTTGATGATCAGCAAGCACTGTCCAATCAGAGTGATGACAATAGTGGTTTTGATGTATTAAGCACTACTGGCTCAACACTGGGAAGTACTGGGTCAATGGAGATGAACACCAGTGGTATTAGTGCTGTAGCCAGTCATGATTATCCGTCAGCCACTGGGAATGAGGAGCTATTTAGCCTTAGTAGTGCCACCGAGCCAATCCCAATTTATAATCCCACTAAAGACATTGACAAAGAGCTGGTTGTTAGTATTGACCAAGGTCCACTAGCTGCCATAGAAAACGCTCCTGTCAACCAGAAGAATTGGATGACTGCCTTGATTACTGGCGCGGTCTCAATGGTGGTGGTAGCGGCGGTTAGTGCTGGAGCACAATACATGGTTCGAGATGAGCCATCCTTCAAAAACCACGTGCGAAATACTAGTATTATAATGACCCTAGCCGCTGGTGTTGCCAGTTTTGGTACTACTCTGGCTGTGGGTAATATTACAGCTAGGCAGATTAGACGTAGTACCGAAAACCTGAAAACCCAGTTTGAAGGAGTCTCTCAGGGTAATCTCAATGCCCATGCTACGGTTTATTACCAGGACGAATTGGGTCAGCTAGCCCATAGTTTCAACCAAATGGCTAGAGTCATCTTGACAACGATGACTGAAGCACAACGAAAGGCAGAAGAGCAAGAACAGGCAAAAGAAGACCTCCAACGCCAGGTAATTCGATTGCTTGATGATGTGGAAGGGGCAGCACGAGGGGATTTAACGGTACAAGCAGAGGTAACTGCTGATGTTTTGGGGGCAGTTGCTGATTCCTTCAACCTGACCATTCAAAACCTACGGGAAATTGTACAACAAGTCAAGCAGGCAGTCCGTCAGGTGACCAAATCTTCCACCGATAGTGAGTCCTTTGCCCGTTGCTTGTCTTCTGATGCTTTACGGCAAGCTGAGGAACTGGCGGTGACCCTGAACTCTGTACAGGTGATGACCGATGCTATTCAGCGGGTGGCAGAGAGTGCACGAGAAGCTGAGGAAGTTGCTCGCTCAGCCTCGGCTACTGCTCTCAAAGGTGGTGAGGCTGTGGAGCGCACTGTGGCAGGAATTTTGCAAATTCGTGAAACTGTAGCAGAAACGACTCGTAAAGTCAAGCGTTTGGCCGAATCTTCCCAGGAAATAGGTAAAATTGTTACATCGATTTCTACCATTGCCTCCCGAACGAATTTGTTAGCGCTCAATGCTAGTATTGAGGCGGCAAGAGCTGGAGAAGCTGGTCGAGGCTTTGCTGTTGTTGCCGATGAGGTACGACAGCTCGCTGATAAGTCAGCCAAGGCACTCAAGGATATTGAACACATTGTGTTGCAAATCCAGAGTGAAACCGGTTTAGTTATGACAGCTATGGAAGAAGGCACCCAACAGGTGATTGAAGGTACTAAACGAGCAGAACAAGCCAAGCAATCCCTAGAAGATATTGTGCAAGTGGCAAACCGGATCGATGCTTTAGTACGTGCCATCACTGCAGATACTATCGAGCAAACTGAAACATCCCGTGCTGTTGCCCAAGTGATGCAATCCGTTGAGTTAACCGCTCAAGAAACCTCCCAAGAAGCCCAAAGGGTTTCTGGAGCTTTGCAAAACCTGGTCGGTGTGGCGGGAGAGTTGCGGACATTTGTTGAGCGTTTCCGTGTGGAAGCGAATGATGGGAAATGATTGATTAATGGCTAAAACTTCCAGCCTCGGGTTATGGAGTCAGCGTTTACTGGCTGCGATTTTCTTAGCTGGGCAAGTGATACTTCATCTACTAACTGGGAAGATTCACCGCCGCAATACTATCGAGCAAATGGTAACTGTTGGACCAGAGTCTCTGATAATTGCTCTGCTCACTGCTACTGTAATCGGTATGGTGTTTACCATTCAGGTAACACGAGAGTTCATTAATTTTGGTGCCACCAATGCCATTGGGGGAGTCTTGGCTCTAGCTTTGGCTAGGGAATTGGCTCCGGTGTTGACTGCTGTGGTTTTAGCAGGACGAGTTGGTTCGGCATTTGCTGCTGAAATTGGTACGATGCGCGTTTCAGAGCAAATTGATGCTTTGTATATGCTCAAGACTGACCCAATTGATTACTTAGTGATTCCTCGGGTTATTGCTTGTTGTCTGATGCTGCCAGTGTTGACCATTCTCGCCATTGTGACTGGTATGGTAGGAGGATTGGTGCTGGCTCAAAATCTTTATGGTATTCCCCAGTCTTTGTTTCTTGATTCGGCTCGTAACTTCTTAGGAATTTGGGACTTGTTCTCTGCTGCTATTAAATCTGTAGTGTTTGGGCTGTTGATTGCTGTGATTGGTTGTAGCTGGGGGTTAACCACGACAGGAGGGGCTAAAGGTGTCGGTCAATCTACCACCACTGCTGTGGTTACTGCTTTGCTAGCAATTTTTATTATCAACTTTTTCTTATCATGGTTGATGTTCCAAGGGATGGGTAGTGCGGTGATCAGCTAAATAGCTTGATGATGAGTTAACTTAAAATATATCAATCGACCGCTACAGGAAGGGTGACTCTTTTTCCTTTGGGAAACTTCCCATAGCTCCACTTAACGCCATTGTCCACACTGTTCAGTTCTACAACTTCACTAATGTCCCAGTCGTATTTTGATACCGAAAGCAAAACTCACAAGTCGTTTGAATTACCCGGTGCTAAACCCCAATACAATCCTGACCGCCCAGGACAAGTGGAGCATATTTTCCTGGATTTAACTCTGGATATCCCCCTCCAAAGCGTTAGCGGTACCTGCACTATCACCCTCAACCCAATACGCGGCATTAAACAGCTAGTAATTGATGCGGTCAACTTGACTATCGCCTCAGTGCAGGTTGACCAAATCCCCCAACCCTTTGAGTATGACGGGGAACAACTAAAGATTCAGCTACTTAACCCGGTTGTTGTTGGAAAAGCGATTAAGATTGCGATCGCATACAGTGTAGACAACCCCCAGCGGGGTATTTACTTCATTCATCCAAACCAACACTACCCCAACAAACCCACCCAAGTTTGGACCCAAGGAGAAGATGAAGACTCTCGCTACTGGTTCCCTTGTTTCGATTATCCTGGTCAACTTGCTACCTCCGAAATCCGCGTTAGAGTGCCAAAACCCCTGATTGCTATCTCCAACGGGGAACTAATTGCTACAGAAGAAGACGGGGATGAAACCATATACCACTGGCGGCAGCAAGAAGTTCATCCCACTTACCTGATGACTCTAGCAGTAGCAGACTTTGCGGAAATTCGGGATGAATGGCAGGGCAAACCAGTCAACTACTACGTCGAGAAGGGGCGAGAGCAGGATGCTCGCCGCAGCATGGGCAAAACCCCTGGAATGATAGAGTTCTTGAGTGAAACCTTTGGCTATCCCTACCCCTATCCGAAATACGCCCAAGTCTGTGTAGAAGACTTCATCTTTGGTGGTATGGAAAACACCTCCACCACTCTGTTAACAGACCGTTGCTTGCTTGATGAACGAGCAGCTATCGATAACCAACGGACTGAAAGCCTTGTGGTTCACGAACTTGCTCATCAGTGGTTTGGGGACTTAGTGGTGATTAAACACTGGTCCCATGCCTGGCTTAAGGAAGGCATGGCATCCTACACAGAAGTGTTTTGGACCGAACATGAGTATGGTAAAGATGATGCTGCCTACTACCTACTCAATGAAGCACGTAGCTATATCTCAGAAGATAGTTCTCGTTACCGCCGCCCCATGGTGACCCATGTCTATCGAGAAGCTATGGAACTCTACGATAGGCACCTTTATGAAAAAGGTGCTTGCGTCTATCATATGATTCGGGCAGAGTTAGGGGAAGACTTGTTCTGGAAAGCCATCCAAACCTTTGTTAAAGATAATGCTCACAAAACCGTAGAAACCATTGACCTGCTAAGGGCGATTGAAAAAGCTACCGGTCGTAATCTGTTATTCCTATTTGACCAGTACGTCTTCCGGGGGGGTCATCCTGAATACAAAGTTGCCTATTCCTGGGATGGGGATAGCCAGTTGGCTAAAGTTACAGTAACCCAAACTCAGGCAAAAGATAGTAACACGGGTAGCGATAGTGAGCTATTTGACCTCAAAATCCCGATTGCCTTTGGTTACACCCAGCTCGAAGACGATTCTCCTGTGGAAACGTCTAATGAAACGTGCCTACAGACATTTACGGTCAGGGTTCATGAACGGGAACAAAGTTTCTATTTCCCACTGGGGAAAAAACCTAACTTGATTAGTTTCGACCACGGGAATAATTACCTGAAAACCGTTTCCCTAGAATACCCCATAGCCGAGCTCAAAGCCCAGCTGAAATTTGACCCAGACCCCATCTCCCGTATCTATGCAGGGAAAGCCTTGGCGAAAAAGGGAGGATTAGAAGCAGTAAAAGCATTGTCTGATGCCCTAAAGAGTGAATCATTCTGGGGTGTTCGTTTAGAAGTAGCCAAACAATTAGCTAAGGTAAAACTAGATCAAGCCGAAGCCGCCTTAATTGCTGGCTTGTCCGATCAAAATCTCCGTGTGCGTCGTGCCGTTGTGCAAGCCTTGGGTGAAGTGAAGACTCCAGAAAGCTACAATGCTCTCAAGCAATTACTAGAAAAAGGGGATGCCAGCTACTACGTAGAAGCCTCAGCAGCTAGGTCACTTGGGGGAATGGTTTCGGCAAGCCTTAAGGATAGGGAAGATGAAGTAATCCAATTGCTGACAAAAGTACTCCAAGAACGGAGTGGTTGGAATGAAGTAGTACGTAGCGGTGCCATTGGTGGCTTAAGTCAAATTAAATCCTCACCCATTGCCCTAGACGTAATTTTAGAATATACCACTCCTGGCATACCTCAACCCCTTCGTCTAGCAGCGATTCGAGCTTTAGGAGACATTTCTAAAGGTCAGACTCCCAATAAAATAGAGTCGATCCTGGAGCAATTAGAAGAACTGTCCCGTGAAACCTTCTATTTGACTCAAGTCACCATAGTTGGGGCTCTAGGAAAAATGGAAACCCCGAAAGCTATGGATATTTTGCGATCGCTTTTAGAGAATACGCCTGATGGGCGAATTCGTCGGATTGCAGAAGAAGCCATTCAGAAAGTCCAGAAAAACATTGGCTCTGACAAAGCCCTTAAACAGCTACGGGACGAACTTGACAAACTCAAAAAAGATAATCAGGAACTCAAAAGCCGCCTCGAAAACCTGGAAGCCAAATCTAATTAAGTATGAAGTCTTTCTTTTACAGCTTCTAATTAAATTTCGTAAGCATTCAGCTCTCAGCTTTCAGCTCTCAGCTCTCAGCTCTCAGCCATTCGCGTAGCGTGGCCAACGGCCAAGGCTAAGGCTGACGGCTGACGGCTGACGGCTGAATGCTTACAATTTATACTTAAATTTCTACAGTGAACACTGACCCCGATGGTTGATTATTTTCTACGAATATTCTACCACCATGGGCTTCAACTGCCATTTTACAGAATGTTAATCCCAGACCAGTTTGATAAATTCCAGTCATTAAATTTCCCACATCGTACTTATCAAAAATACGTTTTCGCAATTCTTCATTAATCCCAGGTCCAGAATCAGCAATGCGAATTATAGCTTTGGTTTCCCGATCTACTGGATAATATACTTGCAGTATAACTTTACTTTGTGAAGGAGAAAATTTGATGGCATTTGAGAGTAAGTTATCTAAGACACGGCGGATTAAATTAGCATCAATTAAAAGAGTCTTACTGGATTCTGGTAGATCGCTAACTAGCTGAATGTTTTTCTCGTAAGCAATGGCTTGGAAATCTAAGACTACCTCTTGTTCGAGTGCATTGATATCCACCAAGTCTCGATTAAGCGTAAGTTTTCCCGATTGTAACTTCGCCATCATCAATAAGTTATCCGTCATTGAGCGCAGCTGGAGAGCTAATTTCAAGATTTGTTCAGTCTTTCTTTGCTGTTTTTTTTGAAGTTCAGTTTGCTGCCAAATATCAAAATATATCATAATATTAGCCAAAGGATGTCTCAAATCATGCACGATCATATGACACATAAGTAGTCGGACAAAAGTAAAATTAACTGTTGAAATAGGGAGCAGGGACTGAGGCCGTGGGCCACGCGGGGCGCGTTCGGAGCTGGGAGCAGAGGGGCTTTTGGCAACTTTACAGAAGTTAATACAGCGATGCAGCTTCGGAACAGGGGGTTTCCCCCACTCGCGCTTTGCATCAAGAAGTGAGGTTTATTTTTGTCCAGGTACTTAGTGCCGATTTGGTTCGGGCAATCACGGAAACAGCATAGTGTAGATAAATCAACGTCGATAAATCAACGTCGATAAATCAACAGATTGCCCATGCTGCTTCGCTACGATACCAGCGGAATCGATATGACACCATTGTTGCTTTGTTGATTTAGCCCCGTCATGGAGGATTCTGCTGAAGTTTTAATTTAAAGACTGTCGGTGATAACACGCAAATCAGAGCTGAAATCCGAAGCTAGAGCCTCGGTTAATGTAATAATGGAAGTTGACAATTTTCCCGATATATGCATCAAGAGGTGCGACCCGTGGGGAATTTAATTCTTAATGGGTCAAGCGCACCTAGAAAAAATCTATGACACAGGACTAGTAAACCTTGGCAGAAATTTGTGACCAGTTCCTCTGAAGATGACCAGATCAGGGAATGAGGGGATGAGGGGGTGATTTTGACTGGTCAGTTATTTTGAGCGTAATCTACTCAATTGACCATAATTGACTATCGGAAGTTCAGGAAATGGGCAAGTTTCTGGTGTAGGTTTCTATGGGACTCTCAATTGTCCTGGTAGCAAAACCTGCCCTAAACCTTCGATTGGACTTAAACTGAGATCTTGCACCATTGTCATTAATCGTAGGGTGGGCAGTGCCTACCAAAGTGGTTTGCAAGCTTCATTATCTGTCTGATGCACTGCCCACCCTACATGAACTATTGGACTTAAACACCGAATTATAGTATATGTACAAGTGTATACTTATTTAATAAAACGCAAAAGATAGATAAAAAACTATAAATTTCTTAGAGAGGCCTATACTCAGCGTGAGTCAGCATCAACTTGTATCTCCTGAACAGCGGTCTAATGAACCCCAAAGGTACTATGATCCACAAGCGATCGCCCGCTACTATCGTTCCAGACCTTGGGTAGTGATTTGGCGTTGCCTGAGGATTGTCTGGGGTTTCGCTAGCTTTGTTTTTAGTATTAAGTTAGACCAATGGCGCAACCGGACTGAGCAGAATAAGTTAAAACGAGCGACACAGCTGCGGGAACTTCTGACTAACCTCGGTCCAACCTTTATTAAAGTCGGACAAGCTCTTTCCACCCGCCCTGACTTGATTCGGCAAGATTTTTTAGATGAACTGATCAAACTACAAGACCAGCTGCCTCCCTTTGACAATGCGATCGCATTGTCCATAATCGAGCAAGAGTTAGGGCGCTCCATCCAAAAACTCTTTAGCCAAATTTCCCCAAGACCTGTAGCAGCCGCTAGTCTTGGTCAAGTCTATCGGGCTAAACTTCACACCGGTGAAGAGGTGGCGGTTAAGGTACAACGTCCTAACTTACGCCCTGTCCTCACCCTAGATCTTTATTTGATGCGGTGGGCAGCTAGCTGGATTGCCCCCTGGTTACCACTCAATCTCGGTCATGACCTAACTTTGATTGTAGATGAATTTGGTACTAAGCTCTTTGAGGAAATTAATTATCTCAATGAAGGTCGCAATGCCGAACGATTTGCTCTAAACTTCCAAGACGACCCCACTGTGAAGGTTCCAGCAATATACTGGCGCTACAGCAGTATCCGTGTCCTCACCCTAGAGTGGATTGATGGTTTCAAGTTAACAGACACAGAACGTATTGAAGCCTTAGGACTAGACACCGCAAGCTTGATTAAAACCGGTGTCACCTCTGGTTTGCGTCAGTTGTTAGAGCATGGCTTTTTCCATGCTGATCCTCATCCAGGTAACTTATTTGCCCTTCCGGATGGACGCATGGGCTATATTGACTTTGGTATGATGGATCAGTTAGATCAGGATACCAAAGAAACCATTGTCAGCTGTGTTGTTGATCTCATTAATAAAGATTATCAATCATTAGCCCAGGCTTTTGTTAAATTAGGTTTCTTAGCACCCAACACAGATATTCAGCCGATTATCCCAGCCTTAGAAGCTGTGTTGGGAGAAGCAATTGGTGAAAGTGTCGGGGATTTCAACTTCAAGACGATCACAGATCAGTTCTCAGAGTTGATGTACGACTATCCTTTCCGGGTTCCAGCCAAGTTTTCCTTAATTATCCGTTCTCTGGTGACTCAGGAAGGACTCGCACTGAGCTTAGATCGGAATTTCAAAATTGTCGAGGTTTCCTACCCCTATGTAGCTCAGCGTCTGCTTACCGGTGAAACCCCACAAATGCGGCGGCGTTTGATTGAGGTGTTGTTCAAAGACGGTAAATTCCAGTGGGAACGACTGGAAAATATGATTGCGATCGCTCGCTCTGATCAGAACTTTGATTTGCTACCAACCGCTCAACTTGGTTTGCAATATCTGTTGTCTGAGGAAGGTCAGTTTCTGCGACGTGAACTGTTGTTAGCGTTAACCGAAGATGACCAACTCCATGGAGCAGAAATTCAGAGTCTGTGGAACTTAGTCAAAGATGATTTACCACCAGAACGTTTATTCAATGTAGCTTTGAATGCACTAAGTACTATTTCCAGTGATGGGATTGGGGCTATTTTACCCAAAGCTCCTGCTGTTACTACCAAATAGTGTGTCAGACCAACTGGCTGACAACGATATTCCTGATCATGACTGGCCGGTCACGACCGGCGCTATGAAGCAAATCTAGAGCAAAAAAGGGACCGGTTTTTGAACGCGGGAAACGAAAAAGGAAGCTTCTTTGGTTTATTTCAG
>NZ_JAAHFV010000679.1:0-1086 GCF_010672755.1 Moorena sp. SIO1F2 | reverse complement strand
CCACCCTTGATGCGTAAAACGACTTTGACACTCCCTACTCCCTACTCCCTACTCCCTACTCCCTACTCCCTACTCCCTACTCCCTACTCCCTACTCCCTACTCCCTACTCCTAGTAAGTACCTGACCCAATCAATAAATGCTATCATGACTAATGACTAATGAAAAAAAACCCCCTGTGTTGGTTTGCTGCTGCTATTGGTCTGATTCTGGATCAGCTGACTAAATATTGGGTGGTGCAGAATTTTGAATTGGATGAGACTCTACCCCTGTGGCAAGGAGTGTTTCACTTTACCTATGTGACTAATACTGGTGCCGCTTTCAGTCTCTTTAGTGAAGACGGCAGCTGGTTACGCTGGCTTTCCTTAGCTGTGAGTCTTGGTTTAATCGGCCTAGCTTGGTTTGGGCCAAAGCTGATTAGGTTGGAACAGCTTGGTTATGGCTTCATACTGGGAGGAGCATTAGGGAATGGCATAGACCGTTTTTTCAACAGTTGTTTGGTAGATAACCAGACAGTCACGGGTTGCGTTGTGGATTTCCTCCATTTTCGGTTGATTAACTTTCCGGTATTTAATGTGGCCGATGTGTGTATCAACCTAGGTATTGTGTGCTTGCTTATTGCAAGTTTTAAGCATCAATCGCCAAAATCTAGGGAGAGGGGTTAGTAAACAGCACAAGAAAACGTCGCAGAGTCTACCAAAAACTCCTCAGGGGGTGACAAGCTAATTGAAAATCTTACAGGGGTTAGGTTTTAGGGGTTAGGTGTTAGGTAAAATTGTCAAGCGGGATGGATTGATTAAAACTATCATTGACGTTGTATGGTGAAAATTGCTTCAATTCCTGGGAAATACAAATGACTCATTGCTGTAATTTCCCCAATACCTAAAACCTAAAACCTAACACATATCTAGGTTTGAGCTTTGTTGTCACCCCGTGAGCAAAAACTCTTATTATTTGTTAGACTTAAATTATGGTAACACCGACAGGGATTATTATGTAACTTAAATTAAAGCCGAAAACCAAGGGTTTAATAGTTGCGCTCTCTATCCCGGTGGAACCAACTTTGTTGACATTTTTATGGCGCTCGC
>NZ_JAAHFV010000678.1:0-1114 GCF_010672755.1 Moorena sp. SIO1F2 | reverse complement strand
TGCTGCTCAGTGTCAACTATTTCAACAAGAAAACTTAGGACAACGTTTAGTTATTGCTACCACTAACGTTAAACATCTAAGTCGTTTCCTTGAGTCTCGACGATGGCAAGATATTAGATTTTGAAATGAGGGATGTGATGTTGTTCTGTATTTTCTGAACTTTATTTCAGTGCAATTATTCCCCATGGCACAGGCATCAACTGAATCCTAACACCCATCCACGCCACACCCAGTAAGGCTAATCATAATTCCTCTATCCTTGATTAACTCTTCCCTACTCCCTACTCCCTACTCCCTACTCCCTTTTCCCTACTTCCACCATCGACTAACATCATCAACCGCTGCCACCGTTTCTCTTAGGGCTTCAATACCCCCAAACTTGATGATTAAAGGAGCTAAGTCAGGAAGAGCTTCAAGAAAATGGGGACGGGTTAGACTAGCTAAACCATCAAGAGTTTGTTGCCAAAGAGGAAAATCAACTGATGAAGGAGTTAAGGTCTTAATCAAGTCCTGTAAGGCATTGGTTCGGAATAATTGATCGGAAATCCCTCTGGCGCAATCTAAGGCTTCCGGTAACAGATCGCTTAAGTGGGGGACTAAGGCCACTAAGGCTCTGGCTCGGGAGTCTTGATCGGAAATCCCTCTGGCGCAATCTAAGGCTTCCAGTAACAGATCGCTTAAGTGGGGGACTAAGGCCACTAAGGCTTTGGCTCGGTGGTATTCAGACTTAATCCCTCTGGCGCAATCTAAGGCTTGGGTTAACAACACATCCGGTAAGTGGGGAGCTAAGGCTACTAAGGCATCGGCTCGGGAGGATTCATCGGAAATCCCTGTGGCGCAATCTAAGGCTTCCGGTAACACATCCGGTAAGTGGAGGGCTAAGGCGATTAAGGCATAGGCTCGGTATCTTTCATCGGAAATCCCTCTGGCGCAATCTAAGGCTTGGGGTAACAACACATCGGTTAAGTGGGGGGCTAAGACTACTAAGGCATGGGCTCGGTATGTTTCATTGGAAATCTCTCTGGCCCAATCTAAGGCTTGGGGTAACAACACATCGGTTAAGTGGGGGGCTAAGACTACTAAGGCATGGGCTCGGTATGTTTCATTGGAAATA
>NZ_JAAHFV010000677.1:0-1143 GCF_010672755.1 Moorena sp. SIO1F2 | reverse complement strand
TCATCACTGAGTAGTTGAGCCATGATTCTTAGATGCACTCCTTAAACAATCCCATACAAAAAACTATCCGCTCTCACGGCTAGTGTTTTGGTTAATCCATAACACCTGGTGTGAGAGCGGTCTAGCGGGTCTTCTGATTGAAACCAGGCTGCCGAGAGGAACTCTTAGGTAGCCCTGCCTAAGCAGTCATATAGATTCTCCGTAGAGAATCCAGCTAACTCCTAGAGAACAGCCCCGGCGCACAGCCGGCTAACTCCAACCAGATGACCCATGATTTTACTACTATCTTCCATGGGCATCACCTCCTTTAATCCCTAAGCGGTTTTTTTTACCTTTCCAGGATTATCACCTTTCCTTAAGTTAACAGACTATCGATCAAATTGCAACCTCTGCAAACTAGGATCATGATAAATTCGCCTAATATTGCTCAGAGCGTTCCAGTTTTCTTTTTCTAGAACTGCTCAAAGCCCCACCTCCTGGTGGGGCTTTGAGAAAATCCAAGCGCTAACCTTAATTCGGGATCAGCTTTGGAGTCTTACAGAGCGTTACCGCGAGGCAGTACTTCCTCAGGGAACTCAAAGTTTTGGTGAGGTTGGTCTGCCGGAGCCATCCAAGCCCGTAGACCCTCGTTCAGCAAAATGTTCTTAGTGTAGAACGTCTCAAACTCTGGGTCTTCTGCTGCCCGGATTTCCTGGGACACGAAGTCATAGGCTCGCAGGTTTAATGCTAAACCTACAATTCCCACTGCACTCATCCACAAGCCAGTTACTGGCACAAACAACATGAAGAAGTGTAACCAGCGCTTGTTGGAGAAGGCAATCCCGAAGATTTGAGACCAGAAGCGGTTAGCGGTGACCATTGAGTAGGTCTCTTCCGCTTGGGTCGGGTTGAACGCCCGGAAGGTGTTTGCTTTGTCCCCATCCTGGAACAGGGTATTTTCCACCGTTGCCCCATGAATGGCACACAGCAGAGCACCACCTAGTACCCCGGCTACGCCCATCATATGGAAGGGATTCAGTGTCCAGTTGTGGAAGCCTTGCAGGAACAGGATGAAACGGAAGATACCTGCTACTCCGAAGCTAGGAGCAAAGAACCAGCTCGACTGTCCCAATGGGTACATCAGGAACACGCTGACAAATACTG
>NZ_JAAHFV010000676.1:0-1160 GCF_010672755.1 Moorena sp. SIO1F2 | reverse complement strand
CTAAGTACAGGACAAAAAATGGAGAGAGTTAAGAAAAGCTGGGAACTGGTGGTCAAGATTGGTGAAAATTGAGCGCAGATAATCAAATCCCAAACGAAATAGGCTCTTGGCTCGTCGTTGATGGGATTTAATCGGAATGGGCTTGAGTGTATGTTGCCACAAACCCGTCTTCATCGCCCACACAAAGGCGATCGCTAACAAAGCCAAAAGTTTGCTCAGTCTCGGGGCATCATTGAAATGAGTCGATTCAAGGCAAAAACCCCGAGTCTTCAGTGCCGCAAACAGGGTCTCGATGCCCCAACGGCGGGTATAATCCGATAAAGCTTGTTCGGGGCAATGATTGGTGACCAGAATCAGAAAATTATCATCTCCTTTTTGAGTCGGTTGTAGGCGAGCGCCAATCACATAGACTGGGCGACCCCAAACCCAATGATGACCTGAAAGGACGCGAGTTTCCCCGACGGACAAGTTGGCAAAATAGCGAGACCCTGGTACGGCTTGTTGCCGAGTCCGGGATCGAATCAAGTCACTTTGACGTATGCGTATCCGAAAGGGAATTGGCTTGTCCATCAACAGATAGGACAGCCACTCTTGGCCGATAAATTCCCGGTCAGCAGTTAGGTACGCGATCACCACATCAGGAAACAAAGCTTCAAAGCGATCAAGTAAATCCATACGTTCATCACTGTTACTATTGCCCTGCTTCTCAAGCAGAGTCCACAGCAAGGGGAAAGCAATCCCCTCATGGACCACACCCAACATTAAGATGTTGAAGTGGGTTTTTCCGAAAGACCAGTTAGTGCGGTCAAGGCTCAGTACCCAAGGTTGAGGGATTCCAGCCAATTTGACGAGCATCTGGGCAATTTGAGCCATGTCTAGGTCAAAAGACCGGAAGAATCGCTGCATTCGCTTGTAGTGAGATGCATCAGCGGCTTTTCCTCCGCACACGGTCGCCAACTCCGCTAGATTGACTGTTTTGGCTCGAAATAGGGCTATGAGGAACATGGCGACGAAGGAGAGTCGCGCCCCATGCCAGCCCAGGTGGGGTCGCAATTTGGCTCGAAGTTGGTTAATCTGTTCCATGAGGGTTTGTGGTCTTTGTGGTAATTTCCATCAAACCCTCTCCCTGGCACTTTTTGCAACTTTTGTCCTGTACTGAG
>NZ_JAAHFV010000675.1:0-1186 GCF_010672755.1 Moorena sp. SIO1F2 | reverse complement strand
GTAAAAGTTTAGCCCAGAAAAAAGCTGACGAAATGGAGTTACCTAACGATTCGGAAGATGACAAAGACCATTTCGATATAACTTGTCATATTTTAGACCTAATTAGTGATTACAATCCCTTGGTAGTATGTTTTGATCAATTAGATGGTACAGAATGTGATGATGCAGGGTTTAGCAGAGCACAAGTTATTGCCAGCTTAGCAACAGATTTATATAATAGCCTTAAACGGGGGGTGCTGCTGACGGCTATGTTTCCTGAAACTTGGACACATCAAATTAGAGCATTAGAGTTAAATGATGCAGTTGTTGACAGAATTGGGGAGCGAGAAGTTGAATTAAAGCCTCTAAATTCTGATCAGATAATTGCTCTAGTTTACCTACGGTTAAAAGGGTTTTATGCTGACAATAAACTAACTCCTCCCCAGCCAGTTTATCCCTTTAGCGAAGAAAGACTGAAAGAATTAGGTAAACAACGACCAACAGCAAGAGATGTTTTGAAATGGTGTCAAACTAACTGGGGATTACCTAATGGTCAGCAAGTTTCGTCCCATAGACCTCCTATAAATACCGTTAGCTCTGCTTATAATAACGAGATCAAAAATATTGACAATATTGACAATGAAGAGTATATGGACGATGACTATCAGGTCACTAACGCTATTAAGTTTGGCCTCAAGCAACTCATCGGACAGATAGTGGCAGGAGTCACAATCGAAAAAATTGAAGCTCCCGTTAAACCAAAAAATAAATACCTCGGCGTCAAGATAGTTGGTAAACAAGAAGGTAATACGGTCAAAATCGGACTAGCAGTGATCCAAGCCTCTGTTGGAAACAGGGTAACGACTGGGTTATATCATCTTAGGGATTATAAAAAATATGATCTGACCCGTGGTTGTTTAGTCCGCTCTAAACCGATAAGTCCAAATGCCAAGAAGGCTCAAGAGTATTTCAATAACCTTAAGGCTCAAGGAGGAAAATCGGTAGCCTTGAAAACAGAGGAGGTTAAGCCCTTAATTGCGATTCGCGCTGTTTATGACAGTCGTGAAGACTATGAGTTGAGTGAAGAGCAGATTAAAGATTTTATATCTAACACAAAGCTAGCTATAGATAACAGATTACTGCGAGAAATTTTGAGTGCTCCATCGGTAGAAATTACTGAAGAGGCAGTGGATGAAGAGGCGTGAAA
>NZ_JAAHFV010000674.1:0-1231 GCF_010672755.1 Moorena sp. SIO1F2 | reverse complement strand
AAGCAGAACGGGCAAAACGGGCAAGATGCCCATTCCACCTTAGATGCCCATTCTACCTTCCTGGTGCTTATAGCGCTACGGAACCACACCGACCCCATCCCGAACTCGGAGGTGAAACGTAGCTGCGGCGAAGATAGTTGGTGGGTAGCTGCCTGCTAAAATAGCTCAGTGCCAGGATATATATTATTTAATATATAGAAAAAGCCTCTTGTCTGAACTGGCAAGGGGCTTTTTCTATATTAAGCAACCACAGAGATTAAAATAGATTAAATCATTAGCATGGGTGTTGGGTTAACCAATAAGTAATAACTTAAGTAATAACTGAGGACTAAAAGCAATAATTCATATTACTTTATTGAGCGATCAAAACTATAAATTTTCTGAGTTGTTAAATTCTCACACACTGAAGATGGTCGCTTCGTAAAGGGAAACTTCTCTCGGTCTAAAAGTATTTGTAAACTTGTCAGTGGATCGTGTCCAGAAGAGACTAGAAATTCCAAGCATCTTAGCTCAGGCCATTCAATCACGCTGTCTAAAATATTAGCGATCGCATTTACATAGGGATGCTGACTGGATTGGTACCAATCTAGTGCTGCTAGCTCAGGCTGATCAAAGCCTAAGTGTACCATTAAAGCAGGTTTCTCAAAAACTGCGGAAGCTACAGGTCGTGACTCCTCCTGCAATAATAAGTTCTGGCTATGAGCTAGAGACCGTAGCTTTTCTAAACGCTCATAACGTTCTGTCACCTGTTGAGGCTGGTCTTGCCAATGAATTGCTACCGTAACTAAATAGGTCTGCAACAGCAGATGACCCAGCTTCTGTGCTTTAGTTGCCAGATAGCTAGAATTGTAGTCATTGGTTTCAATCAACAATGGAACCCGACCAACTACTTCTAATCCATAACCTTTTAAACCAGCGATTTTGCGAGGATTATTGGTAATCAAGCAAATTTTCTTAACTCCTAAATCATTGAGAATTTGTGCTCCCATGCCATAGTCTCGCAGGTCAGCAGGGAATCCCAAACGTTCATTTGCTTCTACGGTATCCAGTCCCATATCTTGTAAGGAATAGGCTTTCAACTTATTCACCAAACCAATCCCTCGGCCTTCTTGCCGCAAATAAACCACGACTCCCTGACCGGAATTCTCAATCATTTTCAGAGCCGTTTGTAGTTGCATTCGACAGTCACAGCGCAGAGAGCCCAAGGCATCTCCCGTTAAACATTCTGAGA
>NZ_JAAHFV010000673.1:0-1238 GCF_010672755.1 Moorena sp. SIO1F2 | reverse complement strand
CAAGACCGCGCTGCATCGCTAAATACTTAGCCGAAGAATACCCATCGGAGTTTTTTCATTGGCTATTGGGTGAAGAACCTCGCGATATTCAGGTACTTAAAACCGAATTAAGTGCTGAACCAATTCACGCTGATGCTCTGAGTCTACTGCAAAGTACTAACCAAATTCTGCACCTAGAATTTCAAACCCTACCCCAATCCCAGCCACCACTACCATTTCGGATGTTAGACTACTGGGTCAGACTACAACGTAAATACCGATGTCCCATTGACCAGGTGGTGATTTTCCTCAAGTCTACGACCTCCGATCTGGTATTTACGAACGAGTTTAGGGATACTAACACCTGGCACCGTTATCGAGTAATTCGCTTGTGGGAGCAAGACCCTCAACCGCTGTTAGCCAATCGAGCGCTGTTACCCTTGGCAACTTTAGCTAGGAGTAATAGCCCTAATCGATTGTTAGAGCAAGTGGTTGCCCAAGTGGATAAAATTGAAGAAAAACCATTACGGGGAAACCTAGCAGCTTGTGTGGATGTACTGGCTGGTTTACGGTTTGATCAAGGTTTAGTTCGTCGATTATTGAGGGAGGAAATTATGGAAGAATCAGTCACCTATCAAGATATTATCCAAAAGGGAGTCCAAAAGGGACTCCAGCAGGGAATCGACCGAGGAAAGCAGGAGGAAGCCCTATTGCTTGTGATACGTCAGCTAACCCTGAGGTTAGGTTTACTTGACCCTGTGCTCCAACAGCAGATTGAGGGATTATCGATTACTCGATTGGAGGAATTGAGTGAAGCGTTGTTGGATTTTAAGACCGCAACGGATTTAGGGGTTTGGTTGGAGCACAGCTGACATTGAACTGTTAGTTTTCACCAGGATTTTTGGTGGGAAGATGATTTTGAAAAGACCTGATATAATCAGGTCTTTTTTAGATCTTATCTCAATCAGAATTGCTCGGTTAGCATAACTTGACTCAATAAACAAGATCCAGGTGCGATCAATTTTCTAGTTCAGATTCACTACACTATCTGAGATAGTGTTAACTTTAAACAATTTGCATTGGCTTACGATAATATCTGTGTCTTGATGCAGTCGCTCATGGGGGAAACCCCCAAGACCGCGCTGCATCGCTAAATACTTAGCCGAAGAATACCCATCGGAGTTTTTTCATTGGCTATTGGGTGAAGAACCTCGCGATATTCAGGTACTTAAAACCGAATTAAGTGCTGAACCAATTCA
>NZ_JAAHFV010000672.1:0-1253 GCF_010672755.1 Moorena sp. SIO1F2 | reverse complement strand
TATGAGCAGGGATACAAACGTCCCAAGGAGTAGACATAAAATGAGCAAAATCGGGTTTATTGGTCAATCTTCATTTTTGACGGAGCTGCCTTGTATTTATACTTCCTACAGACATCAACTGAGCTTTTATTTAAGTATCAGCTATCACCAATGAGTATAATAGTATTGATAGTATTGGTAGTTGAGCTTCCCAGCTTAATAAATCCCTCAAAAGATACACTAGCATAGCTTGGGTAATCTGTAAACCTCCCTGACCCTCTTGGTAAAAAATCCAATCAACATGGTACACAGTAAAGTATAAATCAACTACTTTGGGGCGAGGGAGGTAGCCTTGGTAGTAGGTAAACCTATTACTGGAGTAAGTCCTTTTAACTCAGGACTGTCTGGCTGATGCACTCAGAAATATTTTCAAGTTAGATGACTGGAATCTACACTGCCGATGAATTACAACAGCTGATCACCCACGAGTCAGAGCGATGGCGACCACTGGTATTTACTAATGGGTGTTTTGATCTACTACACATTGGTCATGTGCGTTACTTAAAGATTGCCAAATCCTTGGGTTCATCTCTAGTGGTGGGGCTAAATAGTGATCAATCAGTAAACCGCATTAAACCATCACAGCCAGGATATCCTCCCCGACCACTGGTTCCTGAAATACAGAGGGCAGAAATTCTGGCAACTCTCAAACCCGTAGATGGGGTAGTGATTTTTGCTGAAACCACAGCTACTCGTTTAATTGAAGCATTGCAACCAGAGGTGTATGTTAAAGGGGGTGACTACAGTCTATCGACTTTACCAGAAGCCCCGATTGTTCAATCCTACGGGGGGCGGATTGAGTTAGTCCAGGTTGAATTTCCTACCTCCACTACTCAAATCATTAACCGCATTCTTCAGGCTCGATAAGCACGTGAGAATAGAGAATGGTTGAAATTTGATAAGTTGTTGTGGGTGTAAATTGATTATTTGTCAATTTTGGAAAAAACTTTTCATACCCTCGGGTGTTGTCTCTCCGTCGCGGGTGTCTCCCTATCTACTTCAGTATAGGCACCCTTAAATTAGCCATGATAGCACGCTTACATTAGGTACTAAGCACGCTTACACCCTTAACTATTAACCATTAACCATTAACCATTAAACCAACACCTAACCCCTAACCCCTAACAATTAACCTGCAAGTCAATTGTCTCGCTTCGGTGCTTTACTCCTAAGCTGCTCGAACAATTAACTTGCAGGTTAATTGTTAGGGGTTA
>NZ_JAAHFV010000671.1:0-1257 GCF_010672755.1 Moorena sp. SIO1F2 | reverse complement strand
GCTATACTTTAGTCGAATTTATCTAGCGCTGATTTTTTGGGGTGTTAAGGGGTATTTGGGATAATTAAGTGAGTAGTTTAAATTAGCGCTATACTTTAGCCGAATTTATCTAGCGCTGATTTTTTGGGGTGTTAAGGAGTATTTGGGATAATTGAGGGAGTAGGTTAAATTAGCGCTATACTTTGGTCGAATTTATCTAGCGCTAATTTACAGCTGTTTTCAGATGAATCGACCTCACTCCCTTTAGCTACAAGCCCCCGTGGGTCCCCCAATTCTGGGGGACTTTAACTCAATTTCCCCCCAAAATTGGGGGGCTAGGGGGGCGAAAATTGCTGTAAATCAAGATAATTACCGTTAATCAGAATCTTCTCTATCTCCCTACTCCCTACTCCCTACTCCCTACTCCCTGACAAGTTTGTTACAAAAGTTTTTCAAATATGTTATAATTAAAGATTATTTATATGCTATAGTAGTATTATAGACGTGAAAACGTTAAGAGCCAGCCAACGATTTTCCAGGGTCTAGGGCTGGCTCTAGTCCCCCAGTTAAGGAGATACCTAAAATTATGACGTACTCTGAACGCCTCTATCCATGGGCGGTCATTCACCTATTGCCACAAATGCAACGGGTCGTTGTTGGTCGTTACCGGAACCGGTCCGATGCCGAGGGTCACTTGCAGGCACTCAAACGACTGATGCCCGATGGGAAATTTATTATTATTTTTGATTTGCCTGAGCCTATGGATGAAGAACCTGAGGAGACTAGGGAGTAGGATTGAATGCGATCGCTTGTGCGATCGCATAATTTCTTAGATTGTTGGAATTTAGGATAACTGTTGAAATTTCCAACAGTGAACGATTTTCACGGCTTTGTTGCTGTTGCTAGTAGTATCGAGATTATCGAAAATTACTGAAATTTCCGACAGTAAAGGATTTTCACCCTTTGTTGCTCAACCAACGCAGTATCGAGATTATCCAAAATTGCTGTAATTTCCGATAACTAACCTGCGTTGCTCAACAAGGGGCGATCATGATTATCCCAAATTGTTGAAATTTCCGACAGTAAAGGATTTTCACGGCTTTGTTGCTCAACAAGGGGGGATCACATTATTTCTAAAATTGTTGAAATTTCCGACAGTAAAGGATTTTCAGGCTTTGTTGCTGTTGCTAGCGCTATCGTGATCATCCGAAATTGTTGTAATTTTCGATAACTATCGCCCGTTGCTCAAGCTAACGCGATGCTCGCTACGAGCCGCTA
>NZ_JAAHFV010000670.1:0-1259 GCF_010672755.1 Moorena sp. SIO1F2 | reverse complement strand
TGGGCTCTTGACTATTAAAAGAAATAATTCGGTCAAGCATTGGAATTAACCAGGACTTGACCGAATTTTTTTTTGTTGAGGGAACAGGGAACAGGGAACAGGGAATCGGGAATCGGGAATCGGGAATCGGGAATCGGGAATCGGGAATCGGGAGATTTTATATATCTGAGTGCGTAAGTCCTGTCATTCTCAAATCAAGACTTAATTGCGACAGTGCAATAGTTTTTTTAAAGTTTCCACGCTTAACACCCTTATCACCCCTTGTGATAGTGCAATAGTTTTTTATAACCACCCTTACCACACTTACTGCACCTTGCGACAGTGCAATAGTTTTTTTTGACCTCCCATACCCCCCACACCTCCCCTAGCATCTTTTCAAAAATCGTGTTAATATAACAATATCGTTAAAGCAATGGTTTTTCGCCATGATGATTTCTACCGCACAAGCCGCTGAATTACTAGGTATCTCTGCCACTCGCGTCCGTTTCCTTTTGAGCAAGGGCAGAGTCAAAGGAGCGTATAAGGTTGGTAGAACTTGGGTGATTCCCTTATTTGACGGTATGCCAGTGGTCACCCCTGGTACTCGTGGACCGAAGCGGAATTGGTCAAAGCGTACACAGTACACTAAAGCTGTGATCCACGTGAATCAAAAAGTGATTCGCCAAAATCACAACACCGGCGAACGCAATCCGGTGATTACCGTAAAACGTGGCTCTAAAAACATTTATGGTCATACGGTTGAAGTCAATGGCCCTTGTCGGGTCATGTATCGCCCAGATGATCCCCTAAATTGTGGAGCACGGGTATGGATTGAGACGATTTCTGATTTTAAAGTTAGCTGAGCAAGGTCTAAGCTATTTAGTGATAGCGCTACGCCCTGGGAATTGGGAATAGCGATGAGACAACCTCTTAGGTGGTAGGCGATTTATTGGCAATCCCAAACAACCTACTTTATCGGTTTACCAATTGATAGATGGCGAATATAACGTTAGTCAGTTCCGAGGAGCTAACCGTATTTTATCCTCAACCTTTCCAGAGTTAAGGTTAAATGCTGAACAGGTTTTTCAAGCGGTCAGTTATCAGTAGTAGTTACTATAAAAGGAATAGGAACTAGGAAAGTTCGGATCAGTATAAAAGAGATGCTATGGTGCGATGGCATAGCGGCTCTTTGCTGAGCAAGACTGGCTACAGAACCTGAATTCTCAACAAAACGATAGGTTTTCCAGCTTCTAGGAAGGGCAATTATAGGCTTAATCCTA
>NZ_JAAHFV010000067.1:0-22635 GCF_010672755.1 Moorena sp. SIO1F2 | reverse complement strand
AATCAACCCAAGGTAGCTCTTCGCTATAGACAACAACTCGTTGACTTAAATCTGCATGAATCTGCATGGTAACCTCCTGAAATTAGGTTTATTGTTGGAATCTCTAATTATTGCTTGAGATTGCTACTATCATCACCTGTCCGACTACTTATAGCGGTTTTTAATTGGGTGAGGTACAGAGTCCTGGGTTTTAGGGAATATTGATTGAGCAGTTGTGGGTTGTTATCAATAACTTGAGCTCTTCCCCAAATCTTTAATCGGCGGCGGTGAGCGTAATCCATCAAAAATAGAAAAACGCGATCGCTTTCAGACAAGTTACCGACACTGATGTATTGCAGATTTCCTTGAAAATCCACAAAACCCAAGGTTTTATCGTCCAGAACTTTGAGGAATCCTTTAGGTCCTCCACGAAACTGGATGTCAGGCCAACCGTTACTGTTGACTTAGTAAACTATCGAGTTGTCATAGCAACCAGCACTCCCAGTAACTCATCCACAGGTGTTAAATAGCGGTCATTAAGATCCACCATCGCCTTGCCTTCTTGTGTAAGAGCCAGGAATCGCCACACTTGTCCGGTTGTAACAGTTCCATATACTGTTCGCTCAGCCATCTCTGGCTCTTTTTGGTTAACCAATAGAGCTGCATACATTGTGGCGAGGCATTGAGGGAGTCCTTCATTAATATTTTCGTTTTTTGCCTCTACCACTACCACCACTGGAGCTTTGATCGTTAACTTATCTGGGTTATCAGTAAGGATGAAATCAAAAAATCCAGTAAGTCCCTGTGCTGGATCTACATTAAAGTTTTTGCCAGAAAACAGACTAATACGAGGGTTTATGACTGTAATTTCACTTAAAATAGGAGCGATTAGATATTCAGAGCGAGCTTTTTCAGTATTGATAGCAGTTGCTAGTGGCACAAAGCGTCTGAGAGCTTCCTGAAGAAAGTCACTGGGGTAAATTGGGTCTGCTTGAATCAGAGATGGCACAGGTTCTAGCATATCAATCCCTAGAGAAGCTAGTGTGTCTAGAGATTTAAAATCACTGTAGGACATTCACATCTCTCCTAGGTTTTAAACTTGACACTTGTTACTTGTTACTTGTCAAAGGTCAATTTTAAAGTAATACTTAACACTTAACAAGTAATAATAATTCAGCCAAATAATCGATAATTCCTGGAAATAATACCGAATTGTTTGGCTGATCAAGCTCTTATTTATAGCTAATTAACCTGGATTTATACCTTAAAAATTACTAACTCAGAAACGCAAGGTACTAGACTTGGTGTAGCTTTCGTCCCCCGCCCCAAGCACGGGGGTTTTCAGCTTTCAAGAACTCTTCATAAATATGAAAGAGAAGATGGAAATTAGGACAAAACCAATAACGAGATTCTCGACAGGTAGGGTAGATTGAGGGTTTTCAAGAAAATTAACTGTCGGTCTGACCACATTTTCCAGATTTATGGGATTGTTAAACTGGACTTCTTGGAAATAAGAATAACTAGGTTCATAACTAGGCTCTTGGGGATTGATAAACACTAGAGAAACAGCTTGATCCATCGGACTCACTTCGGCTAATTCTTCAAAAACCAAGTTACGGCTACCGTTAGCAGTCCTGGCGATGGCTGGACTGGTTGAGTTATAATAGATATCTGTGGTGAGAGACACTTGACTAATAATTATTACTATTGGTAAGGTTACAGGTAAAGCACCGCCTAGGCTATAGGGGTTTCTAGCCCAATCTTAGCATTTATAGATAGGATTTATAGATAGGATTTATACATAAGTCAACTGCGAAGACAGGAAGAAAAATAAGCTCAAAGGAAGTTTAGGGGCTAAGACTGTTGGCATTTTGCTCTTATCAGCACGAGACCGATGTACACAGATACCAAATAGACTCAGATTAGTCGATCGGTTAGCCTATCCGGTATCTGTGTGTAAAAATCCATGGTGTGCTTTTCTGGTTGATCAAATGCATTCAGGGGGGACTATATAAAAGCCTGGTTTTAAGCCATAGCTGGATAAAGCATCACCCCTAGAGACACCACACCAGCAATGATCATGAGTCCAGCTGGCATAAACTTGCGAGTTTTAGCGAGCCGGATGGCAAACACAATCACCAGTGCAGCTGCTACGGCTATCCCTAAAGTTTGTGCCCAGGGTTGTCCTTGAAGCTGCATTATTCCAGCAAATATTAGCAATAAACCGCTGATTATACCAGAAATGAGAGATATTTTGCTTTTGGCTTTAGCATAGCCCATGATTCCCCCGATCAGGGCTAAGATTCCGTATAAGAGTACTGCTGCAATACTTAGATTCATCGTTAAATTTTTTGTCAAACTGAACTAAGTTATACCTCTAGCTCGATACCTCTATGGTCAGTTCAGCAGAAAACTTAACATTAGGGAGTAGGGAGTAGGGAGTAGGGAGTAGGGAGTAGGGAGTAGGGGTAACTAGTTGAATGTACCTTATAAATATGGTAAACCCTATAACGGCTATAGCAATTATCATACTCATCAGGTACACAGGATTTTTGTTCACTCCCCCCCCTCCCTGGCTCCGGGTCTCCAACTCCACAAATATTACACCTACTCCCTACTCCCTGCTCCCTGCTCCCTAAAACCCAAGGATTTGTACCTCACCCAATTGATAACTGCTATTATCAAAATAAGAAGTAACGCTGTGCCATGGGTAAAACCGTTGCGGGCTCGCATGTTAATAATTCCCCATCAGCTCTGACTTCATAGGTTTCTGGATTGACCTCAATCTGTGGCAAGGCATCGTTGAGTTTCATGTCGGTCTTGCTCAAGTTTCGGGTGTTGGAAACGGCAACAGCAGATTTTTGTAAGCCAATTTGAGCTGGGATGTCTTGGTCTAAGGCAGCTTGGGAGACAAAGGTAACGGATGTGGCTGCGATCGCACCACCAAAACTACCAAACATCGGACGCATATGAATCGGCTGGGGTGTGGGAATACTAGCATTGGCATCACCCATTTGGGACCATGCGATCGCACCACCTTTAATCACTATCTCTGGCTTGACTCCAAACATGGCTGGACGCCACAGACACAAATCGGCTAGCTTCCCTTCTGCGATGGAACCAACATAATTAGCAATTCCGTGAGCGATCGCAGGATTAATCGTATACTTGGCAACGTAACGCTTGGCTCGGAAATTGTCATTTTCCCCAGTTTCCCCAGTAGTGGTGGATAACATTCCCCGTTGCACTTTCATTTTGTGGGCTGTCTGCCAGGTACGGATAATCACTTCACCCACCCGTCCCATGGCTTGAGAATCAGAGGCAATCATACTAAAAGCCCCTAAATCATGAAGGATATCCTCAGCAGCAATAGTTTCCCGACGAATCCGGGACTCAGCGAAGGCCACATCTTCAGGAATGCCCCGGTCTAGGTGATGGCACACCATGAGCATATCGAGATGTTCTTCTAGGGTATTAAGGGTATAGGGACGGGTAGGATTGGTAGAAGAGGGCAATACATTAGCTTCACTACACACTTTAATAATATCTGGAGCATGACCTCCCCCTGCTCCTTCGGTGTGGTAGGTGTGAATGACTCGGTTTTTGAAGGCAGCAATGGTATTTTCCACAAACCCGGCTTCATTTAGGGTATCGGTATGAATTGCCACCTGGACATCAAACTGATCCGCCACACTTAAACAGGTATCAATAGCGGCTGGAGTAGTCCCCCAGTCTTCGTGCAGCTTCAATCCCATGGCACCTGCTATCACTTGTTCCTGTAATCCCTCGGGTTTGGCACTATTGCCTTTACCTAAAAACCCTAGATTCACAGGAAATGCATCCGCAGCTTGGAGCATCCGGTGAATATTCCAAGCACCAGGAGTACAGGTTGTGGCGTTAGTGCCAGTGGCTGGACCTGTACCACCGCCGATCATAGTAGTGATACCAGATGCGATCGCAGTTTCAATCTGTTGGGGACAAATAAAGTGAATGTGAGCATCAATCCCCCCAGCCGTGACAATCATTCCTTCCCCAGCAACTGCTTCGGTGCTAGGACCAATAATAATAGTGACATTGTCCTGGATGTAGGGATTTCCGGCTTTGCCAATGTTGACTATTTTGCCATCTTTAATACCAATATCGGCTTTAACAATACCCCACCAATCCAGGATGAGGGCATTAGTGATCACCAAATCCACAGCACCCTCAGCGCGGGAGATGGGGGATTGTCCCATTCCATCTCTAATCACTTTACCACCACCGAATTTAACTTCATCACCATAGGTGGTGTAGTCCTGTTCCACTTCGATCACTAGTTCTGTATCAGCCAAGCGGATGCGATCGCCTACGGTAGGACCATAAGTTTCGGCGTAGGCACGACGATCCATACGATAACTCATCAATAACTCCTTGATTGAGGGTAATAGGTAATGGGTAATGGGTAATGGGTAATGGGTAATTTTATCCCCTTGGCCCAACTCTCGGATTACCTGTGGGTAGGGCTTGCTTTAGAAAAAAATAGTAGTTATATATCAAGTTGAGCTATCAAGTTGACCATTAATTTTGCCATTGAAGCCGTAGACCTGACGACTACCGACAAGAGTGACTAATTCCACCTCTCGTTCGTCTCCCGGTTCAAAGCGGATAGCGGTGCCAGCTGGAATATTTAAGCGCATGCCTTTAGTAGCTTCCCGGTCAAATTGGAGAGCTTCGTTGACTTCAAAGAAGTGAAAATGAGACCCTACTTGAATAGGGCGATCGCCTGTATTCGCTACCCGTACTCTGATGGTTGCACGACCAGCATTGAGTTCTATTTCCCCTGTTTGGGGAATGATTTCGCCTGGAATCACTAACTAACTCCTTAAACCCTGACTAGCTTTTTATTATCTCGTGAATTAGTTGATTATCTCGTAAATTCGATTTTTTTTGTAGCCTTAACTGACACACTGAAGCAGGGCCAACGCATCTACCTCTCTTCTGTCACTCAGGGAGTTGTAAAATGAAGAGCAAACCTATTAAACCCGTCAGTCGAGTATGGTAGAGGCGAGACAGGCTGCTTCCACAGTGAGAAAAGTAGATACATACTGTGAACTGTACAAAAACTTATTTGTAGAAGTAAGAGCCTAGGAGTACTTTAAATACATTCATTTGGGACGTGCTTAGTGACTTTGAAATAGTTGACCAGAGATAGGTAAGGTAGTAGGGTTAGAAAATGCACAAGGATTACACCATTGTCTTGATGCAAAGCGCGAGTGGGGGAAACCACGGCAGACGAAACGAAGCGAGAGGGTCGCCTTATTCAAAAATATTTAACCCTTTTCTGCATAACCTGCTGACTATAAAGGCGACCCTCTCTTACGGTAACTATCGCCAAAGGCGCGCTTGGCCGTAGGCCACGCCAAAGGCGAACGCGAACAAACCACTCGCCCTTTGCATCAAGACAGAGAAGTTATTTAGGGAAAGAGAGGATTAAGACAATATTGGGAGAGCACAACGGATAAAGAGAGAATACCAGCCGATTCAACTTGGTTTGTCATGACGAAAATTACCAAAATCACCTATGACAAAGTTGGCCAAATATATCAAATAAGAGCTTGGTTGGAATATGGATTTAAACAAACTAAAAGTGAATTAGGTTGGGCAGATTTACCCGTAACTAATTCTGGTTAAACCATTTTTTTATTCTTGATAAACTTCCATATTTATTACTTATTTAATTCGGAGAGTGACAGAAGAGGAATATATTAACTGCTTGTCCAGGATAAAGCTATATCGTTAGCCGACTGCTAATAGTTGACTGTTTAGATCAGATCAAGTCTGCTGGCGTCGTTCGTTTATAGTCTTAGTTTTTTGGTCAAAAGTCCGTTGTCATTTGTTATTGGTATTGAGAGTCCATAGCCTCAACACCTGCAGAAGACTCTTGTGTTATACAATACCAATGCGCTTCGGACTTGATATCATGCAAAACTTTCTTGTCGCCATTGATTTTTCCGAGATCAAGCCAGTAGTGATTGCCCAAGCCGAAATACTTAATCCTTAATCCTTCATAATAAAATTAATGCATCCAGTTGATTACATCATTGTTACTATTTACCTGATTTGTATAGTTGTTTTTGGGGTTATTCTTCAACGGAAAGCATCTGAGGGTATAGAATCCTACTTTTTGGGAAATCGCAATCTGCCCTGGTGGGTTTTGGGGGCTTCTGGAATGGCCTCCAATACTGATTTGGCTGGGACGATGGTGATCAGCGCCTTAATTTATGCTCTGGGAACGAAGGGATTTTTCATCGAAATCCGGGGTGGCGTTGTCTTAATTATGGCTATTTTTATGATATTCATGGGCAAGTGGAACCGACGGGCAAAGGTGATGACTTTGGCGGAATGGATGCACTTGCGCTTCGGCTCAGGACGGGAAGGCAATACGGCTCGGATCATAAGTGCTGTTGCTAATATTATCTTTGCTATTGGCTCAATGAGTTACTTTTCGGTTGGGGGGGGCAAATTCTTGGGGGAATTTCTGGGTATTGATGACCGCTATGCTTCGATATTTTTGATTTTGCTCGCCCTGGTATACACGGCTGTTAGCGGTTTTTACGGCGTGGTATGGACGGATGTATTTCAAGGTATTTTGATTTTTATTGCGATTATCTATATTTGTGCGATCGCATTCTCTACGGCAACTATCCCGGATACCTTCTCGGTCTCGATTCCTGGGGCTGAGCAATTGCAAACTTGGAATTTCACAGAGTGGAGCAGCATCTCGCCCCCAATCACAGTTGATCTACCGGGAGACTATGCCATATTCAACTTGTTCGGTGGCGTGATTTTATTCTATCTGTTCAAAGAAATTATGGTAGGGTTTGGCGGCGGGGGTGGCTATATGATTCAACGCTATTTTGCCGCTAAAAGCGATCGCGAAGCCGGGTTACTGTCCCTATTTTGGATAATCTTGCTTTCTTTCCGTTGGCCCTTGGTTACAGCCTTTGCAGTATTGGGTATCCATTACGGAACCACTAAGGCGGTAATTGCTGACCCTGAACTTATCTTACCAACGGTGATCGCAGAATATGTGCCAGTGGGGATAAAAGGGTTGCTGATAGCTTGTTTTATTGCAGCAGCTATGTCTACCTTTGACTCAATCATCAATGCTAGTGCTGCTTACTGGGTTAAGGATATTTATCAAGCTTATATCAATCCCCAAGCCTCTAGCCAACAACTAATTATTCAAAGCCGCTGGGCATCAATTGTAATTGTAGTGGTGGGATTGCTATTTAGTTTCAATATCACCAATATCAATGACATTTGGGGATGGCTAACCCTGGGACTAGGTGCTGGACTGTCTATTCCTCTGGTGTTGAGATGGTACTGGTGGCGCTTTAATGGCTATGGATTTGCCCTTGGGACAGTGGCGGGGATGGTAGCGGCTATTTTAACCAAGGCAATAGTAATACCCAATTTAAATTACGCTCAATTTCAGGAATATGCGCTGTTTCTCATTCCCAGCGTTTGCTCATTACTAGGATGTATCCTAGGGACATTTTTAACTGAGCCAACTGACCGGGAGGTGATGGATAATTTCTATCGAGTCACTCGACCGTTTGGATTTTGGGGAGTAATCCGTCAAAACCTCCCAGCTAATAGTCAGGCAAAAATCAGGAACGAAAATCGGCGGGATATTCTATCTACATTGATCGGAATTCCTTGGCAGATAGTTTTGTTTTTAATGGGAATCATGTTGATGATGAAACGTTGGGATAATTTTGGAATCCTGTTGTTTTTATTTATTATCCTATCTATTTGTTTATACTTTAATTGGTTTAGACACCTGTCAAAAGAGGTGAGATTAGATTAAGTTTGAAACTGTAGCAAAGGGAACAGGGGAATAGGGAATCGGGAATCGGGAATCGGGAATCGGGAATCGGGAATCGGGAATCGGGAACAGGGAAAAGTAGGAAAGACCGCGCTGCATCACTACTCCCTACTCCCTACTCCCTACTCCCTACTCCCTATTCCCTCAAACCCCCCGATTACCGATTACCGAAACAACTGGACAGGATATCAGAGGACAAAGAAAAGTCCAAATCCCAAAATAATTGCTCCAACTGCAACAGTCAATGACCAGAAACGATGGTAACTGTTGACAGTGGCGCTATTGCTTTCCAAGTGGATCAAGTCTAGCCAAGGGGCAATTCCTCTGCGGAACCAGCCAACTACATTGACTTGGGAGCCAATTAAGTTCTGCACCTTACTGCTACCAAAGAGGAAGTTACCGATTGGACCAAAGCGAGAAGCATAGCGGGTATAAATCATCCCACTGCGGTCTTGAAGCTTGAGATCGGAACCAAATTTATAGCCAGCATCGCCGCGACCAATTAACTCACCTTGGAGTTTCACGGGACGACCACGCAAAGGACTGGCGTACGGGTCACACATTAAGGTGAAGATATCCGATCGAGACGATTGCTTGAAATCTGGGTACATCACCAGGGTCTTAATCAAGGTTCCCACAGCAAAGCCAAAAAGCATAAAGCTGGGCAATACTGTTACCTGAGCAGTCAGGCTAAAGACGATAGAACCAATAATTAAACCAGTAATACTACCAATGAATTGAGCATTGAACAATACGATATCCACGGCAAAATTACCATAGAGCTTTTTCTTACTGAGCTGATTGCCTTCTCGGACGACAGTAGCCATATCAAATTCAGTCTCTAAGTCCATTTGCTCAGCATAAGTAGTTAAAGCGCGGACTCGTTTACCGGTTAGGGGATGAGTAGAATTCAACTCCATCCACCAACCCCAGGGGTTAAAGATATCCCATAGAAAAACTCGTCCAACTTTCTGGGAGTCTGAGGCGATACGATAGGCGGTACCAGTGGAAGCAGCAGCTTTGTGGTCGCAAATACCGAGGGCGCGGGTTCCTTCAATCAATTTACTGGGTTCTTTTGCTCGTTCCCCTTCTTCCACGATACCGTAGGCAATCTTCACCAAAGCTCGTGATAGAGCATTTGGGTTACCGGTAGTTTCAGCAGCAAAGTGATCAGCATAGTACTCTCGGGTTCGGGATAGGTACAGCACCAGGTAAGTGCCGATGATGTAAAACACATAAGCTACCATTGCTGCTGTTTGAGCAGCATCTTTGCCTTTACTGTTACCACCGCCGCGACTGATCCGTCTAGCGAAAGAATAGATCAGGTAGGTGATTTGTACCAAAGTCGCCGCTAAGGTCATTACGGCAAAGTCCCAGTGGACAATATGCCCCAATTCATGAGCATAAACTGTGGCGATTTCATCATCATCAAGGTAAGTAAATAAACCCTGACTAACGACTAAACGAGCGCTGTTTGGTAAAGAACCATAGGTAAACGCGGTGGGATTTTGGTCGTCAATGATACCCAATCGAGGTTGTTTGATATTTTTTTCTTGACAGACCCGCTCAATCACCTCTGCGCTTTCAGGACTATAGCGCTGGATATCTGCTAGGGTTACCCAACGGGTTTGGTAAAGCCACCGTTGGGTTAAGTCCATGATCCAGGGAGAGATGAAAAAGGCAGCAACATTAAAAATTAGGGTGATGGCAACTGAGATGATTAACCCAGTAACAGGATTGTTACTATTTAGGATTAGCAGCAAACTCAGAGATAAGACTAATACCATCCCAAATAGTAAAGAGATGGTAACACCAGAGGCAAGGGCAAGATTACCGGCAATGCCTTTCATGGCTAACCTGATTCCAGTTTGCGCCACTCTTCCGGCTTTGTGACGGGATTTTGACATGGCTTTAGCTGTTGTTTTTGTTAGGGTTGTTTTTGTTGACTTTGAGGTGAGGGTGGTCAGACATTTTTTTGCCCAATTGCTGACCTGGGAATTTGGGTGATTTTCTAACTTCCGACAGAGGGCGATCGCTTTTTTGTTCTCACCATTGCCGCTATAGGCTTTCACCAGAGCTGCTTGGGCTTGACTATACTCTTGAGAATGGTGATCGGAAGAATGTTGGCAATAGTGGCAATAGTCTTCTAGCCATTGCACCGCCTCTGCATAACGTTTTTGTTTGAGAGCATTTAATCCATTTTATAGTGACATCGGCGTCTTCTCATCATCTCCTAGTTCAGTCTGGCCCTACACTTCTATGAACTGTTATATGAACTGTCATTGAAGGTAGTCTGGTCTTGGTTGGGCTTATATAAACTATTCCCATCTAAGGACAGAGTTTCCTGATTTAGACGGATTTCGGAAATATAAATTTACTAGAGTTAAGGGAAAATGAGACGACAATAAATAGCGATCGCATTTCCCCATCACAGCAGTAACCTATACTAAGTAATCAGGAGTAGCTAATCAAGTTATGAAATGTTTTACATAACTTAATATTTTAGGGGCATACTTGAAGGGCGATTACTCTATAGCTTTTGTGATCTGCTGCTGTTGCAAATTGCCATGAACGGCTAGCCAAATGCAGGGTGGCTCAGCACTGGTATATTCCACTCGATGCTTTTGATGAGCTTTAATAAATAGATAATCCCCTGGTTTGAGCTTGACACTGGAACCGTCAAGGTAGCTAAGGGTTGCTTGCCCTTGTAACAGGATTACCCATTCATCTTGGTCTTGGTCATACCACTCTCCGGTTGGTGTGGTTTGTCCAGTGGAGATGATGCGCTCGATTAATAGGCTTTCGGTAGATATCAACGGTTCAAACAGTTCTTCGGTAGGAAGTTCAGGAGGTAAGTTGAAAATGTTAGCTATCTCTTCAGTGTTCATAGATCACCTTATTAATCAAGTTCAATGGAGACAACGACCTGTCCGTGATCAGATTGCCAACTCTCAATTTTATCGTCACTCAAGGTTTCGTCGATTAGATGATCATTGAAAAGGGAGACATACCCAACTCTGCCAATGCGTTTGGGATTTTGAACCACGAATTCCTGACTGACCAGGATGTGATCTAGGCTCTCGTGGTGGCCATTATGGATGTGGGTGTAGTAGAAGTCACCATAGTTTTGTCGAGCTTGAATGTCTTTGACGTAATACAACAACACATCCCAGATCATCTGCTTTTTCTGAAACCAGAGTTTTCTCAAAGGGGGCTCTCCAGAAACAATTTGAGAAGTTATAGCCACACCACTATCATTGACATCACCCATCACTATTACCGGATGATCCCTGTGCTGTAGCTTATCCATCAAAATTACCCGCAAAGCTGTTGCTTCAGCTGCTCGGAGGATTAGAGATCTCGCTTGTCCTTTGGCTTGTTCAATCGGGTCGTTGCGGTCTACTCCATCTGGGATAATCGGACGCTTGGACTTGAGGTGAATGACAAAAACTGTACAATCAATCGTGTCACTCAGCTTGAGATGTGCTTCTAACACTGGTCGAGAAAAACGCTTGAGTGGGATGTCTGTTCCCTGGATATCCAGGCATGCCGTAGTGGGAAAATCTTTGATGACGTTGTATTCAAGCACTGGAAACCTGGAGGTCAGGGCAACAACTGGACTTTTACCGGTAGGCTTTGCGAACACAGTGGTGGCATTGTCATAAACTTGGCTCTGAGCCAGTGCTTGTTGGAGAGCTTCTTGATGAAATACCTCTTGAAAGCCAACAATGTCAGCTTTCATCTTCCTCAGTTGTTCAGCGATCCAGCTGGTCTTAAGAGCGTATTCTGTTTGGGTATATATCTTGTTTCTATAGTATGGGACATCTGGTAGCACTAAGTTGCATAGGTTAAAGGTTCCAACTTTGAAACGGTTTCGATGCATGATTTTTGTTTGTGCTGAGAGCTATGTCTCCAGCTTGGCATTTCCCCGTCTAAAGATGCGGGGATTCTCTGTTCTTGGAGTTGCTCTAACCTCGCAGGCTTAGGCCATTTGTAACAACTTCAACCAAGGGCTTAGATCATGTCAGGATAATTACCCTTAATCAAAATTTCCCCCATCTCCCGATCTCCCGATCTCCCCATCTCCCCATCTCCCGATCTCCCCATCTCCCCATCTCCCCATCTCCCCATCTCCCCACACCTCCGTTCTTTGTTACAAATATGAGATGCACCCGTTGGACAAGCTTAAATCCTATAACCAACACTCCTCAAGGTGAGAGAATAAATTAACCCTCATCCTCCAAATCGATAATACTCCCAAATTCATGCCATCACGACCAACTAGAGTTGGCAGGTGACCCACTGGAGCCCAGATTACGGAAAATGTCAGGTCTTCATAATTTTTCCATCGTCTTCTGAGGTGCAATCCTTTGCGCTGTCGCCATCCCACACGATGACCAAATTGTTGATAAAGCTTAGTTTGATACGCTAATAGGTTAGGGAAATAATTACTGCGGGAAATACTGTTTGGGTTGTAATAAGAACTTAAAACATAAACGCTTCGGTTGAATTCCAGTTTATCAACGTTATTATCGTCACTATCAAGTTTTCCCCCAAGCTTCTCCCAAATTTCTTTTTGCAAACTGAAGCCGAATTGCCCACTACTATACTTTAGCCAAAGCCCCTCAATGGTGTGTAGATCGGTACAGGGAAAATTCTTGATTGACTCAGGGTCGAGATTGTTGTCTTCTTCTCGATCAACTGCTTTGACCATCAGAGCAAAAGTTTCCTGATCGGCTTCTTTCCATTTACCGGCTCTTAGTAAATCTCGCAAGTTAGAGTAGTCTATGCCTTGATCAGAAATGAGTTGGTCAGGTTGGTGTAGGTCAACAGTTATCCCCAACTCCTTGTGTTTTTTAGTTAAGGTATATTGAACAATTTCAGGAATTTTACCATACCGTTCATAGTTTTCCACAATTTTGCGATACTTGGCTTCGATTTTGCGATACTCACTATCGGGATCATCGTTGGGGTCTTGATTCATTAAAATAGTCAGTAAAATATCCAACCCTTTATTATCGAGAAACAGGGCTGGCTCGATCTCGGGCTTAATAGTCTGGACTTTTTCGGTGGCATAGTTATGTAATTCACGAACATAGATTAAGCCAGCCCCATCTCGGTCTGCTGCACCAGTTTCAATTCCTTCCACTAAGTACTGGGTGTAAAGGGAAGAATGAGCTGGTTTCTGTTCAAAAGAGGTTTGTGTAGTTGTGGAGGAGGTGAGAACTGCTCGCCCTGGAGCACTGAGTTCTTCCTTGAGATTGACACTCACAGGTTCTGTCAGCGAACCGTCAACTGAAGCACTATAGTAATCACACTCAAGAATTACTATTTGTTGCTGAGCATCACTACGACTCAATTGCTGGTGTAAAAAAGAAGCGGGCAAGGTAGTACCTTCAAGGTTATCTTTAGTCGTGATGCTAGTTGTTAAATAAAGTTTACCATCCTGATGAATAATTCCTTTGCCAGAGAAAAAAACTAGGGCTAAGTCATTGACACCACATTGGTCAACTAGCTTCTGAATTGCCTGTTTTAGGGTTTCCAGATTGGGATTGAGCAGCAACTCTACCCGATTAAAATCCCCTAGGTTTTTCTCTTGCAAAACTCGCTGCATTGCTTCTACATCATTGGAGGCAGCTTGATGGGTAGTTAAACCTTCTGCATACTGATCAACCCCGATCAGCAGTGCTACTTTCTTAGCCATTTACTTTTTCACTAATGCCATCTCTTATCTTCTTATAGCATTTCTAAAATAGGTGAGGTACACAAGTTTTGGATTTTAGGGAATCGGGAATCGGGAATCGGGAATCGGGAATCGGGAATCGGGAATCGGGAATCGGGAAAAAATCTTGTGTACCTCATCAAGAGGAGAACTGCTATATAATAATTAAGGACTGATTAGATTGTCAGAGGGTTCCTACTCCCTACTCCCTACTCCCTACTCCCTACTCCCTACTCCCTACTCCCTACTCCCTACTCCCGACTAGTCACGGGTCTTGGTTAACCATTAGAATCGATTTAATTTTTCTTTTGATTCGATTTCCGTTTTTGTCCACTCTGCCATAAACGGTTTTGCCGTTATAATGAAGAGCGGAGGAGCTTCCTCCATCTAGATTCATGGCTTTTTCCACCCCGACAATTTTCAGGAAGGTAGCTAAGGCTCTGAAGGACATACCGGAATTTCTGGGAGCTTCTGGTTTTTGAGCCACCATTACTAACAAAATGCTGCCATCAGGAGTAATACCGACTGCACTTCTAGCATTGGGTCGGCTGCTCCCTAGGGCATCTCGTATGACTTTGCCATTTTCTACAGCTACAAAACCTTCGGTGACTGATGTAATTTGTGGAACCAGCAACGGACCACTGCCTAGGGCATCTAATAATTGACAACCGGGGGGGGTCGGTTCACTGTGTAGAGTAATATCGTAGCGGACTGTTGACCCACAACGGTATCGCCGAAATTCTGATCGATTGAGAATTTTATCCATGTAGGGCTGTAAGCTGGGATTTTGGATCAGCCCCTGGTTGTCACGGGGATCTGCTACCAGTTGCCCTTGCTTGATTACAATCGAGGTGGTCTTCTGATTTTTTGGGTCAAAAAAACCGCCGTTGATGGCAGCTACAGCTTGGTGCTTTTGGGCTAAATCTTCTAAGGTGATTAACTGTTCCGATATGGCGGGAGTAACGGAAAATCCACTATCAGCTGGAATTAATAAGGTATGAACCACACTAAAGTCTAGAGGATGGGATTGGTATTTGATCTGTTTCTGGGGTGGCGAAACATCTGAAGAAAGGGCATCGGGTGGCTGGTGATCCTGGATAGATAACCACGCAACCGCTAAACCTATGGCAATCAAGCTCAGCCCAAGGATTTTTCTCACGTTCTTTTAAAACCAAGTAACTATAGCAAAGGGAACAGGGAGTAGGCAGCGGTGCGACTCCCCGCTTTTTTAAAGCTAAGCTTGAACCCGGAGCGTAGGGAATATAGCATCAAAAATTATCACAATTCCTACACGGATCCCTATTTCGTTGAGTACATCAAAAAGATTAATGGTAGACCATTGCGGGAGGGAGATTTTGTACGACAGGGTGAATTGCTGGCAAGAGTAGACCAGCGTAAGTTAGCGTCTGATGTAACGGTGGCGGCAGCAGCGGAGGTGGAAGCTACCAAAGGGGTAATCACAGCCATGGCTAGTTTGCAACAGTCTCAGGCATCGGTGCGGGCTGAGCAAGCGAATCAAGCCAGAGCTCTGGCAAGTCTGGCTCAGGCTAAGGCAGATATGAAAAAGGCGATCGCAGCTCGGAATTTGGCGGAAACTGAGATGAAACGGTACCAAAGACTGTGGCAACAGGGGGTTGTTTCTGCAAGCGATCGCGACCGGGCGGTCACCCAATTCCAGGATGCGCAAGCAGCGGTTGAAGCAGCGGAGGCTGGGATTGTATCAGCCCAGAGTCAGATTCGTGCAGCCCAAGCCAGTTTAGAGGCAGCGCGAGGTGAGTTGATTGCGGCTCAGGCTCAGATAGATACCGCTGAATCTGCGGTTAGCTCAGCTAAAGCCCAGCTTAACAAGAGGAATGTTATCCTCAAAGACACGGTGTTAAGAGCACCGTTTGATGGTATAGTTGCTTATCTTAACATCAGGGAGGGCTTGTGACAGGTCATGCGATCGCTTACGACCAATCCTGACAACTAGTGCTACGACGATAATTGGTTTATTGCCCCTGGCGTTTAGTGAAGCTAATTGGTTTCCGTTGTGTATGGCAATTATCTTTGGCTTGATGTCGTCTACGCTAATTGCATTTCTGATTGTCCCTGGTCTGTATTTACAGTTGACTCCTAATCATAAGCCTCAGGATTCGTAATAGGAATTATAGCAGTTTTAAATTAGGTGAGGTACAAATTTTTAGGTTTTAGGGAACAGGGAATAGAGAAGAGAGAACAGGTAAAAAATCCTGTGTACCGCATAGTTTTGAAAAACGCTGTAGTTGCTCCAGCAGAACGAATAACGCTAGACTTTCATAGCTATGAACAGCAATAGCTACGAAGCTTCAAAATAGATTGGTAACGTAATAACTATGGCCTTTTCGGTGAGGAAAAACAAGACTCTACCCAGTGTGGGTGATACCGATACCTCTGATAAACATCTGACCTGTGCAGAGTATTTTGCAGGAATTGGTTTGGTCAGATTGGGGCTAGAGCAAGTAGGCTGGAAAGTTGTCTTCGCTAATGATTGGGCCTATGACAAATTTGAAATGTACTCTGCTTACTTTAAGGATGCAAGCAAGCACTATAGAGTTCAAGATATTTTTTCGGTTTGCCATTCCGATATTCCCAATACTTTGCTGGCGACGGCTTCATTTCCCTGTATTGATTTATCATTAGCAGGCAATTTAAAGGGTATTCATGGTCAATACTCTAGCGCTTTTTGGGGTTTTACTCAAATTCTTGACAGTCAAGGGAATAAGCCTCCCCTTGTGATGCTTGAAAATGTGACGGGTTGGCTTACTTCAAATGGTGGGCAAGACTTCCGAATTACCATTGAGGAGTTGAATCGGTTGGGTTATGCCTGTGATGTTTATGCCATCAATGCAGCCCATTTCGTGCCTCAAAGTAGACCACGAATTTTTGTGATTGGGGTGCATACATCCGATGTGAATCAGAACATGTTGATTTTTGCAAGGCGTTCTTCGTCACTTAAAACTCAAGCACTTGAAAAAGCGATCGCAGCTAATCATGATCTGCGCTGGAATTTCATAGAGGTTCCACCACTGCCTGAAAAGGTGAAAACTGGCTTAAGTGGTGTTGTAGAGAATATATCGGATCATGACGAGCGTTGGTGGCTTGAAGATAAAGTGCAACGCCACTTAACTATGATGTCCCCTGTAAATCTAGACTATCTAAAAGAATTTCAGGATTTATCCTATTACTCTTACTGCACCATGTACAGGCGTGTTCGTGAGGGCAAGCAAAGAGCAGAACTCAGAAAAGATAGCATTGCAGGCTGCCTAAGAACTGCTAGAGGTGGCAGTAGTCGGCAAATGTTGGTCAGAGTTGGAAAGGGAACTATCAGAATGCGTCTGATGACACCTCGTGAATATGCAAGGCTACAAGGTGTTCCTGATGATTACCCGATTCCATCACAAATCAATCCAGCTTTGACTGGATTTGGTGATGCTGTCTGTGTACCTGTGATTACCTGGATTGCTTCCCATATCTTGAATCCTTTGGTTAAGTTGATTCCAGAAAATACCTTAGCACTCCATCGCTGATCTCCAAAAGCTTAACACCTTGATTCTTGACAAACCCATAAGTTACTGAGCGTCGAAACCGCTGTCTCGCTTCGGCTTGATAATTTTGAAGGAGTTCGGGTAACCATTTATCAAATTTGGAAAGCATTTTGGCACGCTCGACTAACCAAACTTCAATATTGGTATATGCTTGACTTCTGGCAATAAAAATATGATCAACAGATTTATCATCAGCTAATTTATCCAGTCCGTGATTCCTGTGATATTGGTACTCAAAGCTGCTTCCAATAACAGCAGATTTAACTTCATAGTTGATCAAATCTGCCCCGTCTCTTCGTCTTGCTCTGTCATTGACCAAGATTGCTGCAAATACCTCCCAATCTTTTGAACCTACGCTTCCTTGTACAGTGAAGCCGTATCTTTGATATATTTCAGCTTTATCTTGACTATATTCCAGGATAAATTTTCTATAAAAAGAATACGCTTCTTGGACTTGCAGAGTCGGCACTTAAATCTTCCTCATCTATGCTAACTGTTGCTTGCTCCAAGCTACTCCCGACTCCCGACTCCCTATTCCCTTTGCTAAACTAATCAACCGGATGTCACATCATAAAGCATAATCCGATGACCATCGTAATCACAGAATGCTTGTTCAGTGAAATGGAGGTTTGGTGGTCTAGTAAAGTAATTGGGCTCAATGGTGTCAAGTCCCAGTTCACGGATTTTCTGAATGGTTAGGGTCAGGTCTTTTACTCTGACCACCAGTGCTAGACGATAGGGAGTGGTAGGGGTGGGTAATTCAATTCCCTTGACTTCGGTCAGAGCCAGGGCTCTAGGTTCGTCTTCTGTACTGAGTGATGCAAATTTGAGCTGAGCACTTTTGGGAAACTGAAACACTTGGTAGAGGTAAGAGTCTGGGGATGCTTCAGCCAGATAGTCGAGCCTAAATCCTAGAATATCTCGGTAAATGGTGAATGCTCGTTCGAGATCAGCAACGACTAAGCAGGGGCGCTTGATGTGAAGCCCATCTAGATTAGGGGTATTGGGATTGACTGAGGGCTGATTGGTTTCCATTCACCCACTTAATTTTACCTTAGCTAATTATATAGCAAATTGAATAGGGAGTAGGGAGTAGGGAGTAGGGAATAGGGAATAGGGAGTAGGGAGTAGGGAGTAGGGAGTAGGGAGTAGGGATAAGAAAATTGAATGTACCTCATATAGTTAATTATAGCTGAAAGTTACCTATCAAAAAATTTTGCGATCGCATTCGCAAATCCATGAAATGAGCTGTAACTTTCGGATACAATAGAAACAGTTAATCCCAATTTTTCAGTATTAGCAGCGGTATAGGGACCAAAGCAAGCAACGACACAATGGTTATAATCCTGGGGGGAGTTAACCATTGTCAAAAAAGCGGTTACTTCTGCGGTGCTACTAAAAGCGATTACATCTATCTTGCCTTGACTAATCAGATTTAATTCTACATCATAGATAGTTTGATCCAAAATTCGGGTTTGATAGGTCAATACCGGAGTGACTTTCATGCCTAATTCCTGTAAACCCGAAATAAAATTTGGGATGACATTAGGCTCTGGTATCCCGACCACCTCTGGAATAGGAACTAATATAGTTTTCTGATCAATAGTTGGATAGTTAGACAATTCAGTAACAATTCCTGTTGGGCTAGCTTCAGCGGGAACTAAATCAGCTGTTACTCCAAAATCATACAATCTTTCGGCATCTTTTCCAATCGCAGATAGTTGACAATTTTTCAGCACAGATGTAGAAATACCCAAGGATGCCATGCGCTCAAAAAAAGCGTCTATTCCGTTGCGACTAGTGAAAGCAATCCAATCAAATTTATGAATTTGCCTGAGAGCAGCATCTAATTCAGGGGAATTTTCCAACAGACAGGTTTCAATAGTTGGCATCACTATGGGAAGTCCACCCTGATTAATGATTTGTTGAGATAACCGAGACCCATAGTTTCTCGGTGCTGTTACAATGATTCTTTTGCCATAGAGAGGGAGTTGATTGGAAGGAGATAGAGGGTGCATCTTTTTATTGTAAATCTATATCAATACAGGGAACAGGGAACAGGGAACAGGGAACAGTAGTCAAGAGCTCCAAGGATTTTTTAGTATTATGCTAAATTAGCATTAAGTTTAATGATTATTTTATAAATGCTATAGATAACAGTTATAAAATAATTAAAAAAATAATTACAGTTTTTGTGAATACCAAAAATAACTATATAATTAATTTAATCTTGCCTCTTGCCTCTTGCCTTTCCCAAAGAGATTATGTTCACAAATCAAATGGAAATGCTATATAACCGTCCTAGTGCGAAACTAGTACAAACATTAATCTAGCGTTTTTCATACTTATGAGGTACATTCAACTTTAGTTACCCCTACTCCCTACTCCCTACTCCCTGTTCCCTGTTCCCTGTTCCCTGTTCCCTTTGCTATAGATGAATAAATTAGCACTTACCTTAAAAAATCCCTTTTTCACGGATATCAAGTGGATCCTAAGCCTTTTCCTGGCTGCCCTTTTCCTTTGGGGTATTTTTCTGGGAAACGTACCCCTACGAGACTGGGATGAAGGCACCAGGGCCCTGATCGCTAGAGAAATCTATCGTACGGGCAACTGGCTCCATCCTACTCTGTGGGGACAACCTTATCTACTTAAACCCCCTTTGATGGATTGGTTGATTGCCTTAAGCTATAAACTAGGGGGTGTCCAAGAATTCACTACTCGTCTGCCTGGTGCTTTTTTGTCAGCTTGTGGAGTACCACTGCTCTATTTAGTAGCACGAGAACTATTCGTTGAACGTGTCAGTGCAATATTTGCCGCTAGCGTCTACTTGACCCTGTTGCCAGTTGTGCGCCACGGACGTTTGGCGATGCTGGATGGCATGATCAATACTTGGTTTTTGCTGTTGCTATTGTGCTTACTTAAAGCTTGTCAGGCTCAGTCTTATTGGGCAATTGGGATCGGAGTTTGTTTAGGACTAATTACTTTCACAAAAGGTCTATTAGTTGTGCCTCTAGGGGCAATTGTCTTGGTCTTTATTCTGGCAAATAAAACGTTATGGTTGTTGAAAAGTCGCTATTTTTGGTTGGGCATAGTCCTAGGTTACGCACCGGTTTTGGTTTGGTATATTGCCCAATGGCAGCATTATGGAGCAACCTTTTGGCATGTTCATTTTATCTCGCAAGGATTCGCTCGCATCTCTCAAAAGGTGGAAGGGAATCAAGGCTCACCATGGTATTATATTTTGGAGTTAATTAAGTATACTTTCCCTTGGCTATTGTTTTGGCTAGGAGGATTTTATCTAGCTTGGCGAAAACCTCTCACCACTTGGGGGAGTTTGATTTTAATTGGGACTATCGGCTATTTGACGATTATTTCTATGATGGGAACCAAGCTGCCCTGGTACATTATGCCTGTGTATCCCTTTTTTGCTATAGCTGTTGCGGCTCAACTCACCCTATTTTGGCAACATTGGAGTCGTTATCCTAAGATTTTAACAATTATTTTAGGATTTATCGGAGTAGCTGGTTTAGGGGGATGTATTTATTTTATATTGGCAGATCCCCAACCGGTTTTAATCATTATGGGTATGGTGGTAAGCCTAACCATGACCCTAGCGGCTTTGAAAATTAAACAGCATAACCGCAATTTTATCCCAATTTTATTGATAGGGATGTACATGGCTTTGGTATTATTAATGAGTTCTCACTCTTGGCTCTGGGAGTTAAATGAAGCATTTCCAGTTAAGCCAGTGGCGGCTTTGATTCAGGAAAATACGGCTCCAGGGGATATTATCTATACGTCTTTTCCCTATCAGCGTCCTAGTTTGGATTTTTATAGCGATCGCAAAGTAATTCCCCAAGATGAAAAGACTTTAAAACAGTTGTGCTCAACTCAATCTTACCTGCTGTTGGATAACTCGACGTTGGCGGCTTTGCAATTACCTAACCAAGTATCTTTAGGAAGTGCTGAAGGGTTTACGTTAGCTAGAGGGGTGGGAGTCGGGAATCGGGAGTAGGGAGTCGGGAGATGGGGAGATGGGGAGATGGGGAGATGGGGAGATGGGGAGATGGGGAGATGGGGAGATGGGGAGATGGGGAGATGGGGAGATGGGAGTGTGGGAAGCGATGGCCTTTCGGCCACGCTACGCGAACGCATTAAACAATCTCACCAATCCCAGCATTCTTATACCTAATTGAAATAAGGCATTACTTTCAACCTCATAACCTCCTAACCTTCAACCTTGGCCAAAAGGCCACGCTACGCGAACAACCTTCAACCTCCTAACCTTGGCCAAAAGGCCACGCTACGCGAACAACCTTCAACCTTGGCCAAAAGGCCACGCTACGCGAACAACCTTCAACCTCCTAACCTTCAACCTCCTAACCTTCAACCTTCAACACAATAACCTTCAACACAATAACCTTCAACAAAATAACCTTCAACCTGCTAACCCCAAAAAAATAGCCGCAGAAATACTATCCACGGCTAGGAATGTTACCTTATGTCATTCAGTTTTTTCACCTATCCAGACGTGACCCTATGGGATTAGACCCGATGAGTTAGCTGGGGGCAAAGCCCCCCAGGAATTTAACGTTTTACGGGATAATCAAGTACTTGACGGTAATTGTGATGAACTCTCCCGGAATGCCCGTTGGCTGAAGAGGAGTCCAGTCGGAAATTTCCGTGTAACGAAGTACATACAGGGTATGCATCGTATTAAGTATGGCCTTGCGGGACCCCTTTAAAATATGCTGAACAGGAATTTTTTTTGGGGAAGATTCCTCAGGATTATTATCTGAGTTAGGCGGTAATTGTGAAGGCATAAGGTTAACCTCTTGCTTAATGTTTGCAATTATAATAGTAATGATTATTAAAGTATTTGTCAAGAGTTTTGAAAATTTTTTTTTGATGGGTAATTTAAAGAAAGCGATCGCATCCCATCAGCAATCTGTTTTTTTATGAGTAGTAAATTTTGGTAATTGGGAGTCTGGATAATAAATTTACTGGATATAATAATTATTTTTACTATGAGGTACAAAAAGAACCCACTAAATTCCTAGTGAAAAGGGGTACTTTGAGAAAGAGATTCCCCTAAATCTCCCTTAATAAGGGGTACTTTGAGAAAGAGATCCCCCTAAATCCCCCTTAATAAGGGGGACTTTGAGGTTGATAAGTGTACCTCATACATCCAATAAACGCTATATCATAAGTATGATCAACCCTAGGAAGCGATCGCGTATCGTTTCTGTCAGAGCATCGCTTTTTATTATGAGTAGCATAGGGGATAGTAAATAGTGAAACTATTAAACTTAAGTTGCATTTTTAGTTGTGCTATGCTAAATTAGCAGGAGGTTAAATTATCGATTAACAAATCCTAGAGAATAGCGTTTCCATATAGTAATGAACTAAACAGTATTTTCCCCGATTCCCCGATTCCCTACACCCTACTCCCTACACCCTACACCCTACTCCCTACTCCCTACTCCCTACTCCCTTTG
>NZ_JAAHFV010000669.1:0-1274 GCF_010672755.1 Moorena sp. SIO1F2 | reverse complement strand
CTAACTCGAACTTGCATTCTGTTTGGATTTCCTCTAATCCTGCTCTTTCTTCTGACAATTATTCTTGAACCTCTTGGTATTGTTCCGTTGATAAGTCTCCTTCTTCCTCTAACTTTACTAGTTCTTGTTCTAGCTGTGCTATTGTTTCCTGATACTCTTCTATCTCGGTGCCGGAATCATCTCGAACTCTAATAAATTCATTGATTTCGCTAATCTCTAAAAATCCCGTAGTATCCAATAATTTTTGCATGACTTCGTTGCGACTAGTGGTGATCACTACCTCGAAACCTCCCAAAGTTAATTCTTCCTCTGCTTGGGCTTGATGAGTAATTTGATTGGTGATAGATTGGATTTGCTCAACCAGTGCAGCGGTATTGTCTTGGAGAGATTCTAGATCCGGAATCATAAATTGTGGTGATGAGTTGCACCGCCAACTTTGTTTGATACCTAATCCAATCCACTCTCCTGCTGTTGATGAACCAATTAGCATGGGAATTCCTAAGGAGCCAAAGACACTTTGTTGAAGGGGAAATCCCTCTTCCAATTCTTCTGGTAGTGTAGGAAGGCGATAGCCATAGATAGTTAACTCTGACAAGTTAGCTTGCAGCAGTGCGATCAGATTTTGGTAATGGTCGCTCACAGCTTGAGATTGGGTTGCGCGAATCTGACTGAGAAACTCTTCAGGAGCAAAGGGCATAAGACCGGTGTTATCCACTAGAAAGCGTTCCACTGAAAAGGGACCTTTATCTTCTACTTCCCAAGGGATAATTATATAAGGAGCGTCACCAACTAGGCTGTAGTATTCATCTTTGGTTAGTTCTTCAAGGGTAGTAACAATTTGCTCAGTTTGGGGTTTCATAATTAAGGAATTTTAATGTAGGGTGTTAGTAAGCATTCAGCCGTCAGCTGTCAGCCGTCAGCTATAGCATTTTTAGTTGAGAGGTGAAACTATAATTAATGGTCAAAGGGAATAGGGAATAGGGAATAGGGAATAGGGAATAGGGAACAGGGAACAGGGAAAAGACAAAAAATCGGTGTGTACTTCATTAATAGGAAAACGGCTGTATGATAAATCAGCATTTGCTTTCATGAGATAATTTTAAATTATAGCGTTTCTCGCAGTTATGAGGTACAGTCTTCTTGGACGTTGATTCCCTGTGTTGATGCAGGACATCCCTATTCCCTATTCCCTATTCTCTCTTCCCTGTTCCCAGATCAGCTGTTCCCTGTTCCCTAAAATCCAGAAATTTTTTCCTCATAACTATGAGAATTGA
>NZ_JAAHFV010000668.1:0-1287 GCF_010672755.1 Moorena sp. SIO1F2 | reverse complement strand
GACTACCCATGATTGATTTCACAGTTGCTATCTGTACCTATAACGGCGAAACTCGTCTACCTAAGGTTTTAAAGCGATTACTGTATCAAATTAAAACCGACCATTTTGCTTGGGAAATTCTGATTATTGATAATAATAGTACTGATAATACCAGCAAAATTGTTGAGGAATATCAATCCTATCCAGGAGCTTATCCTATTCGATATTACTTTGAACCAAAACAGGGGATAGCATTTGCTCGACGCCGTGCTATCCAGGAGTCTAAAGGTGACTATGTCGGTTTTTTAGATGATGATAATATCCCTACTCCTGATTGGGTTAGTGCTGCCTATAATTTTGGTCATTCCCATCCAAAAGCTGGTGCTTATGGTAGTCAAATTTATGGAAACTATGAAGTTAAACCACCGGAAAACTTTCAGCGAATTGCTTGTTTTATTGCTATCATAGAACGAGGTGAAGAGCCATTTTGTTATCAGCCTCGTCAAGGGTTATTTCCTGTCGGTGCGGGGTTAGTGATTCGTAAGCGAGCCTGGTTAAATAATGTTCCTGAACAGCCTTGGCTCAAGGGGGTATGTGCGACATCCCTATCTGCTAAAGGAGAAGATATAGAAACCTTATCGTATATTCAAAAAGCGGGTTGGGAAATTTGGCATAACCCTCAAATGTGTATTGAGCATCAAATCCCAAAATGGCGTTTGGAAAAAGACTATTTATTGAAATTATTTCGAGGTGTTGGGTTAAGTCGGTATCCCACTCGCATGTTGCGCTTTAAACATTGGCAAAAGCCTATCATGATTCTAGTTTACCTAATCAATGATTTGGGCAAGACTATCCTTCACCTGATTAGATATCGCCAACACCTCAAGACAGATTTAGTAGCAGCTTGCGAACTGGAACTTTTTGTGAATAGCTTGTTTAGTCCATTTTATCATTGGATTTTTGGAATCAGTAATAAATAATAAGGCAAAATGCTGGCATGTATGAATAGGGAATAGGGAATAGGGAATAGGGAACAGGGAATAGGGAACAGGAAACAGAGTGTGGGGAGAGGGGTTAGTGTGGGTACTGTGGCGAGAGCGAAGAAGTAGTTTTCGATAATTGGGTATAATTACAAACATTTTTTTACTCCCTACTCCCTACTCCCTACTCCCTACTCCCTACTCCCTACTCCCTACTCCCTACTCCCTACTCCCTACTCCCTACTCCCTACTCCCTACTCCCTACACCCTACTCCCTACTCCCTATAAGCTATCCCCTACTCCAAACTACAAATACGCTACACACATC
>NZ_JAAHFV010000667.1:0-1340 GCF_010672755.1 Moorena sp. SIO1F2 | reverse complement strand
TCTCGATTCTAGTTTCTGCACCAGCGAAAGTCACACAACAACCCAAACCACAGTATCTCAGTGGTAGACTGCAAACAGATCACAAGTGCAGTCACTAGGGATAAGGCTGTTGGGAAGGGTGAATCTCATGTTTGCTGTTTGACCCGGTGGGTGGAATGGGCATCTTGCCCGTTACAATCGGACGGGCTATCCCAACACTGGCTACGAGGCGGACTATTCCAAAGGTGGCGGTGCGTTACGGGACGGGCTATCCCAACACTGGCTACGAGGCGGAAAATTAGGGCTCGCCCCTCCCTAACGCACCCTACGCACTAACTTCAACCTCCTAACCTTCAACCTCCTAACCTTCAACCTTACAACCTTCAACCTTCAAACCCTCTAACCTTCAACCTTCAAACCCTCTAACCTTCAACCTCCTAACCTCCTAACCTCCTAACCTTCCAATCCCATTGGTTAAACAACGACTCGACAAATTATTAGTAGACCTTAACCTGTGTGAATCCCGACAGCGAGCTCAGGTGCTGATTCGTGCGGGTGAAGTGATGGTAGATGGACAAATATTAGATAAGCCAGGAACTGAAATTAACACCACGGCTCAGATTCAGGTCAAAGAGAAACCCCCTTTTGTATCCAGAGGAGGGAAAAAACTTGCCAAAGCCTTGGAGGTATTTGGAATTTCAGTAAACGGACGCATTTGCCTAGATGGTGGCATTTCCACCGGTGGCTTTACCGACTGCTTGCTAAAAGCTGGAGCAAAACAGGTTTATGGTGTTGATGTGGGATATGGACAAGTAGCCTGGAGTCTGCGCAATGACCAGCGGGTGGTGTTGAAAGAACGTACCAACTTACGCTATCTTCAGCCAGCCGACTTGTACGGTGTTTCACCAGTCCCGAATCAGAGTCAAGTCTATGCTGATTTAGGCGTAGTCGATGTCTCCTTTATTTCCTTAACCAAAATTCTTCCTGCTCTGTGGCAACTGCTATCCCCTCCCCGTGAAGTAGTGTTGCTAGTCAAGCCTCAGTTTGAAGTTGGTCGTGACCGTGTCGGGAAAAAGGGAGTAGTCAGGGACCCCAATCACCGTGCGGATGCGATCGCAAACGTTCTAGAATCCGCCAAACCCCTAGCTTGGCAGTACAAAGGATTAATCTCCTCCCCCATTACTGGCCCCGCCGGAAATATCGAGTACTTACTTTGGCTAGCCATGGATAGCGTATTACCCTATCCCAATTTAGCAGCAATTAGAGAGATTACCAGCAACAGGGAGTAGGGAGTAGGGAGTAGGGAATCGGGAGTCGGGAGTAGGGAGCAGGGACTTCGGAGCAGGGAGTAGGGAGTAGGG
>NZ_JAAHFV010000666.1:0-1343 GCF_010672755.1 Moorena sp. SIO1F2 | reverse complement strand
ATTTAACCAACAACAACCACCGGGAGAATTTTCTAAATTGTACCAAGAGTATTGAATTGCTAGTTCTGTTTTTCCTACTCCCCCCTTACCTATAATATCAGTAATTGCTACAATATTATTTTGCTGTAATAGCTGATGTAACTCTTCCAGTGGCTGGTGTCTATCCACAAACTTACAGGCTTGAGTACTGGGTATATTGTGGGCAACCTCAAAGGGATTAGGATGATAATCCTCCTGATCACCATTCCAACTGCGACGATAAAAATAGGTTGGTAGTTGTTGTTTATTTAAATTAGCAAATTGTTGCTTAACGTGATCAGCAACTGCTGGCATATCTGGCAGCCAGTCATGGTGCTCTAAGGCTTTTCTTACCGCTTGGGAAAAGTATCCCGTTTTTTCTGAGGAGTTAACTTTAGCTCTCTCCCCTTCTCTCGTAGCCAGTAAAACAAACTGTTGACTGTCTGTCCTAGGTTTCCCACTAGGAAACTGCTGCCCTCCCAAATTGGTTGGTCGCCCGTTTGACTCTAAAAGATAATTAGCACAAGCATCGACTATACAAATATGATGGGGAATTTTAAAAGCATCTGACCCTAAAAGCAGTAACAGGGAATTAAAATCTAGATTCTGCCAATTCGTTTTACTAGCATCAGCACAAAGTAGCCTGCGATTCCGCTCCGAGGTAATCAAACCATGACCAGCCCAAAATATAAACAGTAACTCTCCTGTTTGTTGGGACAGGTCATTAGTAATGATATCAACTATATTATGCTCCGTTGCTGGCGTTGACGTTATCTCAAAGTTATTAACCAGTTCACTATTTTCAGTTAAAGGAGACAAACAAAGCCTGATATTATCCTTTGGCACTCCTCGTGATAACAACCAATCAGCAAACTTGATGGCATCATGAACGGGACCATTAACATTCCAGTTTGTTGCTTGATAGTTTTCGATACCGACAATCAACCCATAGGTTTTTTCTGGGTTAGCAGTAATAGTCATGGTAACCTCGGGATAATTGCCTTCCAGGTAGCTGGGTTTGTCCAATAAGCGCTGTGAGCTTGGGGAAAGGGTTGTTTACTGTCCACCAAAACATCCTGGACTTTATTAGGAAATAGATTAGCGCCAATGTAACTAAGGAAATCCCGTAAATCATAAATATTCAACCACTCCGGAAAAAAGTCTGGCAGAGGCTGACCAAATTCTAAGCTAGATAACGCATTAATTTCGTATAAAAAGGGAGCTTGAGAACCCACTGTAATTAATAATGTCACCTGTGCCATTGGTTGAGTAACTAATAAATCAACACAAGCAATCCCTCCTAAACTATGAGCTAATATGACTAA
>NZ_JAAHFV010000665.1:0-1366 GCF_010672755.1 Moorena sp. SIO1F2 | reverse complement strand
ATTGAACCCTTGACAAGACATGTTTAGGCGCTAACCACTACTCGTCCTACAGGACGAGCCACACAAGTCAAAATCATCCCTTCCTGCCGTTCCTCGTCTTCCAGAGCGTCAGGCTGTTCATCATACTCTACCTTCCCTTCTATAAGCTTTCGCTTACAAGCACCACAGGCTCCCATGCGGCAACCGCTTGGTAATGGCACCCCTTCTTGTTCAGCCACATCTAGGATGACATCCTCCGCATCACAGGTAACCTCTTTTCCAGACTCAGCAAAAACCACAGTGGGTTCATTAGAGGTTGATGGTGATTCTACTAGGTGTAGTCTAGGACGATCTTCCCCTTTGACTGGTTCAGGATTTGTTGCTGCTGCTTTCTGTTTATTCTGTTTTGAGGGCTTTTTGCCGCCAAAGCTCTCTTCATGGTAGTTTTCCATCGGGAAGTCTAGACCGGCTAGCATCCCTTTCACCCCTGCCATAAAGGGATTCGGACCACAGACATAAACAATGCGATCGCGAAAATCTGGAGCCATCTGTTGCAGCATGGCTTGATTGAGTCTTCCGGTATAACCCGACCAACCTTGATCGAGTTCTGGGCGAGTCGTGGTAATCGCCAGCTTAAAATTAGGGTACAAAGCTGCCATCAACTCTAATTTCTGACGGAAGATGATGTCTTGTGGGCTACGAGCACTGTGGACAAATACAACATCGACATCAGCACCGGTATCACAAAGCCATTTGGACATGGACATCATCGGGGTAATGCCACTACCTGCTGAGATCAACAGCAGTTTATCAGCCCTATGGTCAGCACAGGTAAATTTCCCCATTGGAGCATTTAATCTCACCTCGGATCCGACTTTAATGTTGTCGTGCAACCAGTTAGACACCAAACCCGCTGGCCGATCAGGAGCGTCTGGTGGTGCTGGAACTCTCTTGACAGTAATTTCCAAGGTATGAGGACGTGAGGGGGCCGAAGAGATGGAGTAGGAACGCTTTACTGCTTTGCCATCAATCTCCAAATCCAGAGTGACAAACTGACCTGGCTTGTAGCTGAACAGTATTGGTGGTTCGGCCACGAAGCGGAATGTTTTCACATCATCGGTCTCATCAATCACCTGTACACAGCGGACAGTAATCTCACCCTTAGTCCACTGCTTTATGCCAGTGCTATTACCATCTACAACTAGGTTTGGTTCCTGGTTAGAGCCATAGAGCTGTAGGTCTTTGACCAACAAAACAAATTCACCGATGCGGATGATGTCATCTTCCTTCAGGAGCCAGTTTTGGTTAACATCTACCTCCTCATTATTGATCCGAGAGCCATCTGTGCTACCGAGGTCAGTAAAGAAACACTGTCCCCCAAGGCATA
>NZ_JAAHFV010000664.1:0-1388 GCF_010672755.1 Moorena sp. SIO1F2 | reverse complement strand
AAATCTGGTATAATGTGAGCATGACTGAACGTGCCTACAAGTATCGCTTTTACCCAACTGTCGAGCAAGAAAATCTCTTGCGGCGAACAATGGGGTGTGTGCGTTTGGTCTATAACAAAGCCTTGGCTACCAGAACCGAAGCTTGGTACGAAAGACAGGAGAGGATTCAATATAAAGAAACCTCTAGCCTTTTAACTGGCTGGAAGAAAAACAAGGATCTTGGTTTTCTTAATGAGGTTAGTTGTGTACCTTTGCAGCAATGTCTTAGACATCTGCAAAAAGCCTTCGCTAACTTCTGGGGTAAAACAGCTAGGTATCCTAGGTTTAAGAAAAAGAGGAACGGAGGATCTGCCGAGTTTACCAAGTCGGCTTTTAAGTACCGAGACAGTAAGCTGTGGCTTGCTAAGTGCAAAGAGCCACTTAATGTAGTTTGGTCTAGATATCTTCCCCAAGGATGTAAACCATCGACAGTTACAGTCAAGCTTGAACCTTCGGGTAGATGGTTTGTCTCGTTGCTTGTGGACGACTACACCATTGATGTATTGCCACCAACTAAAAAACAGGTCGGTCTTGATGTAGGCATTACTAGCTTGATTAGCACTAGTGATGGACAGAAGATATCTAATCCTAAGCACTTTAATAAGCTGTATCAAAAGCTGAGAGCAGCGCAAAAGGAACTGAGCCGGAAAACCAAAGGCTCTAGTAACCGATATAAAGCGCGACTTAAAGTAGCTAAGATACACGCCAAGATTAAAGATGCTCGTACCGATTTCTTGCATAAGCTGACTACTAACTTGGTTAGAGAAAATAGCTTGATTGCTATTGAAGATCTGGCAGTTAGAAACATGGTCAAGAACCGCAAGCTTGCTAGATCTATTTCTGATGCTAGCTGGGGAGAGTTCTTCCGTCAGCTTGAATATAAATGCGGTTGGTACGGAAGGAAGCTGGTTAAGATTGACAGGTTCTTTCCTAGTAGCAAGAGATGTAACCATTGCGGTTTTGTGATGGATAAGTTGCCATTGAATATTCGTAGTTGGGATTGTCCTAGCTGTGGCACTACAGGTATTGATAGAGATATCAACGCTGGGAAGAATATTCTCGCCGCAGGGCTTGCGGTGACTGTCTGTGGAGCGGACATAAGACCTGATAACCATAGTGTTAAAGGGCAGTTGCGAAAAACCCGTAAGGGAAAGAAACAGAAACCTAAATAGTGATGTTTAGGAATCCCCCGTTACAATCTCTGATTTAACGGTGGGAGGATGTCAAAATCCCAATTAATGCGCACTCCTACTGTTTCTGCAAGACGAGTGCGAACAATTGCTTCAGTCCCTAAACGAATGGGACGATGATATCTTAAAGATAATTCCACTACAGGAAGATCGCAACCA
>NZ_JAAHFV010000663.1:0-1406 GCF_010672755.1 Moorena sp. SIO1F2 | reverse complement strand
TTCCTAGAGCAAATCACCTCAAGACGTATCAAGTCCCTCACAGATTACTTTGTCGGTGTCGAGGTCGGTCTAGATACAAATGCTCGCAAAAACCGAGCCGGTAAAGCCATGGAAGACATAGTCGAGTACTTTGTCAATTCTATCTGTACTCGTCATGGCTTTCAGTACATCCCGCAGGCTAAGTCAGATGGCATCAGATCAGAATTTGGCAAACATCTTACCATCAAAAAAGCGTCCAAAACGATTGATTTTGCAATTAATACTCCTAATAAACTCATTTTAATCGAAACCAACTTTTATAGCGGTGGTGGCTCTAAACTAAAATCGACAGCTGGTGAGTACAGCGAGATATTCTTACAGTGGAAACAAGATGGTCACGAATTTATCTGGATTACCGATGGTTTTGGTTGGCGAACAGCTAAAAGACCTCTTCGCGATACCTTTGATAAAATTGATTACATTCTCAACCTGGATATGGTTGAAAAAGGTGTCCTAGAGGCTTTGATATTAGACCACTGATTTTATTGGGATTTTAAGAGATGATATAGCGTTTTTATCTAGGTTGTAAACACACTTATTGGTTTTCCCTAATGGAGTATATTCACAACTGAAATCAAAATGCTATAAGTCTCAAATTAATCAGCACTAACTTGAAAAAGTTTAAGTCTTAATAAACCCACATTATCAACCCATATATAGTCAAAAAAAAGCCGTAGACATAATGTCCACGGCTTTTTCAATTCCACAGTAAGTGGATTGAAATTTTGATCTCAGTCAGATCCCAAACCTAACCTGATGTGATGTTATTTGATTGGCCAAAGGTCACGCTATCCGACCAGACCGGAGCCTTTATCCTGGGGGGAAAACCCCCCAGAAATTTAAAGTGTTATGGCAACAGCCAATACTTCATCATTGTAGTAGTCACTTCGTCTGGAACACCAGTTGGCTCCAGAGGGCTCCACTCGCAAATCTCTGCATAGCCCAGTGCATAAAGCATTTGCATACTATAGATTACTGCTTGACGAGAGCCTTTTAGAGTGTGCTCAACAGGTTGTTTCTTTAGGTTTGGGTTTTTTGACATGAATCAAAGATTGAATTCGTAGTTAAATTTATAATAATAATGATTATGAATGAGTTTGTCAAGGGTTTTGAAAATTTTTTTTTGGAAGTTTTAGGGGGAATCAAAAAAAGCGAACGCTTTTTTTGTTGATATAATTTTACTTATCTAGCCTTTATAATACCGATGAGATACACAAATTTTTTCCCTACTCCCTACTCCCTACTCCCTACTCCCTACTCCCTACTCCCTACTCCCTACTCCCTACTCCCTACTCCCTACTCCCTACTCCCTACTCCCTACTCCCTACTCCCTACTCCCTTCTCCCTATTCCCTATTCCCTATTTCT
>NZ_JAAHFV010000662.1:0-1411 GCF_010672755.1 Moorena sp. SIO1F2 | reverse complement strand
TCTCCCTACTCCCTACTCCCTACTCCCTACTCCCTACTCCCTACTCCCTACTCCCTACTCCCTACTCCCTACTCCCTATTCCCTGTTCCCTTTGCTAGATAAGCAATAGTATCCCCCTGCCTATGATAAACTTCCTTAAGTCTATCCTCCCGAGAGCAATTCTCCCAGTTATCCATAGATGTCGGGTCATCAAATAGGGAAAGTTGCTTCGGTTGTTTGATTTGGGAATCACTTAACCCATGAGAGCTGAGCAGCCTTTCTTCTAAATCCTGATGAGACTCTAAGCTGCCATCATTGAGAATATGATTAATCTCTAACCCCGATTTCACTAAATGTTGGCAGACTAAAATTGTCCGATGGCAAGTGATCGGGTCTTTTTCAGCACACATCAAGGCAATTTGGTACGTTTCAGCCCCTTGAATTACCCGTTTAAGACCCGCTGAAAACAGGTCAGTGGCGGCAATTTTTTCATATAAGGCTTTACCACCAACATAACAACTGAGATCAGCCGGTCTTGCCCCCAACTCCTTACCCAGAAACACATAGCGAATTCCTGCCGACAATAGTTCAGCCTTGAGGGGGGCTTGACTAAAATGAGGTAAGTAACGGCTGTAAGGATGCGATCGCACATCAGCCACCGCCGTAATTCCGTGCTGCTTGAGTAAAGCAATAAAATCCTCAATACTGAGATTAGAATGACCAATAGTGAATAATTTCCCAGTATTACTAATTGTATTAATCATTTCCAACAATCTCCCTTATTCCCATTCCTTGCCTCTTCTTATTTCATCAAATAAATATCGCTCTAACCCTTAGAATAAGGTAAACTATGCTCAAATTATAGCAATTATCATCATAAGTGAGGTACACAGGATTTTTTCCCGATTCCCGATTCCCGATTCCCGATTCCCGACTCCCGATTCCCTGCTCCCTAAAACCCACAACTTTGTACCTGACCGAATTTAAAACCGCTGTAAGCATTAGGCTGACAGCTGACAGCTGACAGCTGAATGCTTACTCAAATTAAAGTTAATTAGCTTTAAGCTTAGGGGATTCCACTGGTATAAATGGAGTAACCTCAACTATCACTTTAAAGGGTTTACCTAGCTTAATGTTAACCGCATCTTCAAACCTCTTAACCTGTTCCGGTGTAATCGGTTTTATTGAACGGATATCCATTTCGATAGAAGGAGGATTAGTTTTCCGATTGATCTTCCAAGTAGAAACTTCTGTTATACCTGGTTTGTTAAACACTTGACTCTTATTAATCAATTCCTGAACTGGCTCCTCAACTCTTCCTTGCTCAAGCACGTCCCAAAAGGTAAGTCCTAGGGGCACCACTAACACAGCAATCAGCACTAACGAGAATCCCCAGTTTAAAGACCGGCTCAGTTCAGTACTCTGAGCATAA
>NZ_JAAHFV010000661.1:0-1417 GCF_010672755.1 Moorena sp. SIO1F2 | reverse complement strand
GCTAAACTGATTATAGCAGACAACAGCAGGTAGTTTAGCTTAAAAGTTAACACCAATGAAATACACGTATCAATATCGACTATATCCAGAGACTCAACAAACACTCACACTGAACGAGTGGCTGCGAGTTGGTCGATATTGGTATAACCGGATGTTGGGTGAGCGTTTTGATTGGTGGAAGAAAAATAGATGTCCGGTCAATGCCTGTCCATTAATCTGTTACCTTCCGGAGCTTAAAGATCAGCCCAATTTCTACAGCCAGAAAAAGCAACTTCCAGTGCTCAAGAAAGACTTGGTTAAGATTGGATGGTCTGGAGAGTTGATAGACTTTACGGAGGTTTATTCAACTGTTTTGCAAGATGTCTGTACAAGAGTAAAAAACGCTTTTAACAGGTTTATAGCAGGTGACAAAAATGGTAAACGCAGTGGCAAGCCTCGATTTAAAAATGTTGCCAGATATCGGACGTTAAACTTTCCAAATGCTGATAATTATTGGTTAAAGTTCTGTACTGTTAACGGAAAATGGTTGTTTGTTCAAGTTCCTAAAATTGGTTTGATTAAGCTGAGAATACACAGACCGTTACCTGATAGTGCAAACTTAAAACAGCTATCAATTACAAGGAAAGCTGACGGATGGTACTGCAACCTGAGCCTAGAGGATAAGTCAGTGCCGGAGTTCAACCCTGATGACATTATTCCTACTTGGGAAAACTCAATTGGAATGGATGCTGTTCTAGATAGAGGCTTTTATCTAGCAATATCCGATGGCAAGAAACTCCCCTCGCTTAAACCACTTCGTCGGAATCAAGACAAGTTAACCACAGTTTCTCAACGCAAAAATAAGCGTAAAAAAGGAAGTAAAGCCAGACGTAAACTAGCAAAACGGGAAGCCCGTATTCATCAACAGATAGCTAGGAGTCGTGAAGATTTCCAGTACAAAACTGCTCATCAACTGGTGAATACAGGTAAGAAAGTCTTCTTCCACGAGAAGCTGAACCTCAAGGGTTTAACTCGTCGCAATACTCCTAAACGAGGGCGAGATGGTACGTTCTTATCCAATGGTCAATCATCAAAATCAGGACTTAACAAGTCTTGGCTAGATGCAGCCTTTGGTCAGTTCTTTGAAGTGCTGGGTCAGGTAGCCGCAAAAGCTAACGCCAGTGTAGTCGAAGTCAAGCCAAATTACACATCTCAACTCCTCTGTTATCGAGATGAATTTGTGTTCACCGACCGAGATATGCGAGAGTATTTCGATGAGGAATTAAAGCTGATTGTCGATAGAGATGTCAACGCATCAATCAACATTTTGCGAGTCGGGCTGGATGTGTTCCCGACTATAAAACGCCGTAGAGGGAAGCCTGTAGTTGTTGAATCTACTACTAATAGTACCTCGCAGGAAGCTCTGACCGCTCTTTAA
>NZ_JAAHFV010000660.1:0-1431 GCF_010672755.1 Moorena sp. SIO1F2 | reverse complement strand
TGTCAGGGAGCAAACTGATCCCTGACACCGCCAATGCTTTTAAGCCTGGGCGATTAACTCACTTATGATCAGCTGACTGGCTTCCCATCTGTGCTACTTGTCCTTGTATGCTACTTGTCGTGGTATCCAACACCAGGCATGGCCTCTTGCTGAATTTGAACTGCTGGCATCAATTTCTCTATATAAATTTCTCTGACTGTTCAAATACATGTTTCCCCATAACCGGATCTCTTTTTGGATCCTATGGTGATCTGCCAAAAGAGAGGATTATTTTTAACTTGTTTTAGGAATTGTGCTGTTGCACTCAGTTGTCGTAGGTAATCTTTACTAGTCAGATCGATTTATAGGTGATGGGGTGATGGGGTGTAGTGAGTGATTAAGGTGTAGCGATAGGGTTTGAAATTGGTATTAGGGTAAGCTATCAGCTATCAGCGATTAGCGCTACGCGCACGCTACTTGAGGTGCTATCAGCTATCAGCTGTGGGCCTGTGGCCAAGCTACACCGAACAGCTTTTGAATAAAATAAGCTGACCGCTGACCGCTGACCACTGACCACTGACCGCTGACCGCTGACCGCTGAATGCTTACGTATTAGGGATATATTGCGTATATATATATATATTTTTTTGCGTATATATATATAAGTAGTACAGTTAAAAACAAATAACTGTTAATTGTCAGCTCAAGTCAGCAGCATTAGATTTATGCTATCCACACAATCTTCCATCAAAAGCCTGATTTCCGCGATCGCATTAGCTGGTTGTGTCTTGACCGGGCTATCGGTTCGGAGCTTAGCCCAGAGTAATCCCGGATTGGTACTCTGGAGTGGTGTTAAGCGGGAAAATATCCTGAGATATCACCTAGATTTTAACGGTGCCCCCAATTACTGGGATCGTTACCGCTTGAAGATTCCCAAGAAGAAACTGGAATTGGGAGTTGCTCAGTTTTCTATTTCTTATCCAGATTACTACGATGGTAAGTTCGACGTGGACAAAATTGAGGTGCGCGTTGACGGTAAATCCCTCCCGGTCTCTGAAGTAGTCTGGGACAAAGAGAATTATAGCGTTCAGATTTACATGGAAGAGCCAGTTCCAGCCAATGAAAATGTGGAATTAGTATTTTCCAATGTCAAAAACCCTGATGGGGGTACTTATTACTTCGTTTGTTATGTCTTAGCTGCTGGTGATATTCCACTACCCACTTATGTCGGTACCTGGATTGTGAGTATTGGTCGTTAATCTATTGTAGTTCTGAATTGGGTCAGGTAACTCGTCCTAGGTTTTAGGGAGCAGGGAGCAGGGAGTAGGGAGTAGGGGAAACAGTGTGGGTTTTCCGGTGTAGGGTAACCGTCACCCCGTCATAGCCTCTCCCCATCTCCCCAAAGCGCCCCCATTCAGAATTTAAATCGGTGACAGCTTATTCCCACTCCCA
>NZ_JAAHFV010000066.1:0-23065 GCF_010672755.1 Moorena sp. SIO1F2 | reverse complement strand
CAAGACCATCCCCATGTGGCAACCAGCCTCAATAATCTGGCTGGACTCTACTGGGCACAGGGAGACCCTACTTCTGCTCTCAACCTCCTAATTCAAGGGTTAGAGGTAGAAGAACAAAACCTCGACTACAATCTGGTAGTTGGCTCTGAGTCTGAAAAACAAGACTACATCGACAAGCTCTCTGGTACAACAAATGTAGCTATCTCTCTGCATCTCCAACAAATTCCCAACAATCAAAAGGCAGCCCATTTGGCACTAACAACAATCCTGCGTCGTAAAGGTCGTATTCTGGATACTACCAGCAATAGCTGGCAACGCTTGCGCCAAAACCTTACCCCTGAAGACCAGAAACGCTTCGACGAACTCAACCAAACTAACAGCCAACTGGCAAAACTCTACCATCAAGGTCCCGGCAATCAGTCTCTCGATGACTATAAAACCCAACTCGAAAAACTGACGGAAGAAAAGGAAACTCAAGAGAAGGCTCTTCTGGAAAAGAGTCCTGAATTCCAACGTGCCACTCAAGTCGCTACCCTCGAAGCTGTGCAAGCTCAACTGCCCCCTGATGCAGTTCTGATTGAATTTTTCCAATACCAACCTTTTGACCCCAAAGCACCTCCAAATCAGCAATGGGGCAAGCCCCGCTATGCCGTCTATACTTTACACTCTGATGGTCGTTTTAAAGGCATTGACCTAGGACCAGCAGAGGAAATAGACCCACTGATTTATGATTTTACCACTGCTATCCGCAATCCTGGAATACGTATTTCCCGAGTTAAAGACGCTGCTGGTAAATTAGAGGAAAAGATACTGGCTCCGATCCGAAGACAAATTGGTAATAGCAATCACTTAATCATTTCACCAGATGGGGCTCTCAACGTGATTCCCTTTGAAGCCCTGGTGGATCACAATAACCAATTCCTGATTGAAAACGTTACCGTTACCTACCTTACCTCCGGGCGAGACGTGCTGCGTTTCCCTGTTCAAGCCCCACCTCAGCAGCCGCCAGTGCTGATTGCTGACCCCATTTTCGGAAAACCTGGTGAAACGGTTCAATTAGCTCAAAACCCTACCCGTTCCGGGAATTGGCCCCAGCGTAAGCTTCCGCCTCTACCAGGAACCAGAGATGAAGCTGAAGCCATTGCTGAAATCTTACCCCAAGCTCAAATCCGGCTTGGGCGACAGGCCACTGAAGCGGTGATCAAGCAAGTTAATCGTCCCAGTATTCTGCACATTGCCACTCATGGCTTTTTTGAGGGCAATCAACAGGTTGACTCTCTGGTGCGAGAAAATCCCCGATTGCAGTCTAGGCTGAGTCTGTTGAACTCTGGACTAGTGCTGGCTGGGGTTCAGAATTATCAAAGTGGCAACCTTGCCGATGTAGTCCAGGATGGGGTGCTGACAGCATTGGAGGCATCGGGGCTTAATCTCTACGGTAGTGAGTTGGTGGTACTTTCTGCCTGTGAAACGGGACGAGGTGAACTGTCCCAAGGAGAAGGAGTCTATGGTTTGCGGCGAGCCTTGGTGCTGGCTGGTTCCCAAAGCCAGGTGATCAGCCTCTGGCAAGTGGACGATCAGTCTACTAAAGAGCTGATGGTTTCTTACTATCAGAAGTTAAAACAGGGTCTGGGACGTAGCGAGGCCATGAGACAGGCTCAACTAGAGATGCAGCAAAATCAAAAATACCAGCACCCCTATTTCTGGGCAGCTTTCATCAATTCTGGTAACTGGAAACCATTGAGAAGGCAGAAGGCAGAAGTCAGAAGGCAGAAGTCAGAAGTTAGAAGGCAGAAGGCAGAAGTCAGAAGGCAGAAGTCAGATTAAGTCAAATGTAGTCAGTCACACCCAATAGCATGCCCTATCATACATTGGTGCTAAGTCAATATCGAGCTGCCCTGCAGTCCCTAGCCACAGATTCTACCTTGACTCACCAACAAGCTCTAGAGATTCTGTGTGCCGATGCACTCCACAATGCCCTCACTCAGGAACCCTTCATAGCTGCAGAGCTTCTAGAGTGCATCCATGAGCTAGATGCCCAACTCCAACAACACAAACAACGGATTGACCAAGCTCTGGAACTTTCTACCTATCGTCACAGTCTACCCGCAAAGCCTAAGGGCTGGTGGTGGTATCTGGATCAACAGCGTCCTCCTCATCGGCTAGATCGTTACGACTGGGTGTTTAAGGGTCTGACCTTTGGAGGTTGGAGTGTCAGTCTGGCTCTGCTAGTCAACATTGCCAGTCGTTTCTTAAGTGGTGGTCCCGATGTGGTTGGCACTTTCGCGATCATTGTACCGAGTCTGATAACTCTGCTGAAAGCCAAAAGTGACCTTACCGAAGAAGAGCAAAAAGACAACGATTTCTCAGAAGCATTGAAAAAAGGTTTTGAGGAATTGCTGATTAGTTGGAAAGTGCCTAAGTTTCTTCATGCTGAAACTAAGTTTCTCTCCACCATGGTTCTACTGTTGGGATTGCTAGGGTTTTGGTTTAGCCTATCCAGCATTTCAGATAGTTACGGTGAACGTGGCTTAGAGCACTATCGAGCCGGTGAGCTTAGTAGTGCTGAAGCCGACTACCAAAGAGCAATTGCCCTTGATCCTGATAATGCTAACGCCCATTACAACCTGGCCGTAGTCTATGAAGACTGGTTACAGCTCAAGAAATCAAAGCAAGAGTACCAGCTGGCGGTAAGTGCCAAAATTCCTAGGGCATACAACAACTTGGCCAGACTCTACATTCTAGAAGGGGACTATCCTAAAGCGGCAAACCTTTTAGTTGAAGGTCTAAAATTAACCACAGAGCAATCAGTTTATCCAGAGGATCAGTACAATTTATATAAAAATTTAGGGTGGGTAAGATTCAAACAAAACCGGGATGATGAAGCTAAGATTGCCCTGGAAAAATCTCTCAACATTGCCAAGAATCCAAAGGTAGCAAACTATCTGCCCAATCGTGCCTCTGCCTCTTGTATTTTAGCTCAGGTACTTGAACGCCAGAAAAAACCTGAAGCTGCCAAAGAATCTCTCAAGCAATGGGAAAATTGTCGCGATTTAATCATTGGAAATACCAGGATTTCAAAAGCAAACAAATGGCTAGATTTAGCTAATAAATTAGGAATAGGAAATCGTTTAATTCCAGAAGAAGACACCTGGTTACATCTAGCTAATGAACGTATTCAGAAAGCTCAACAACAGAAACAAAGGCCATGATTTGGAAACGTCTATTCTCCATCTCCCTACTTTCCACCGTTTTAATCGCGATCGCGGCTCCAGCAACTATTCCGGCTGAAGGTCTGTACTACATCGCAGCTGTCACAGGAGATGTTCAAGTGAAACGTCGCCTGTGGTTTGGTTATGATCGAGCTCACCAAGGAGATCGTCTCAAGCTAACAGACCAGATCTGGGTCAAAAACCCTCAGTCCTCTGCTACAGTTTCCTGCAGTGATCTCAGTAATTGGCAAGTTCCTGTAGGAAAAGCTTTGAAGGTGTCTGAAGGTTGCTCAAATTCAGGAATATTGTTCCGATCGGGAGATAACCTAGCACCTGGACGTGGCATCGAGAATGAAGACTTTCCCTACCTGATCAGTCCGAGGAATACAGCACTACGTCCTAATCAACCCCTGACCCTGCGCTGGCATGGGGTGAAAGAAGCCAGCCACTATGATGTTACTATCAAGGATTTGGCAACACCAGTGTGGGAAAAACGGGTATCTGAAGCCATAGTTGATTATCCTGATAGCTCCGAACTCCGACGGGATCGGGATTATTTTATAGTGGTGACTGCTAGTACCGATGTGTCTTCACTTGAAAATCCCAATCAAGATCCAGCTCCCACCATTGCCCTGCTGACCGATGACCAGGAGCAGGAGCTAAAGAAGAACCTAGCTCAGATTGAGACACAAAATCTGGATGCAGATGCCAAAGCTCAGAAAAAAGCTCATCTGTATCACAGCACTTGCCAAGATCTAAATTATCCCAACACTTGTCTCAATCAGAATGCCATTGAGGTTTTAGAAACAAGAATCAAAGCTGGTACAGAAAATCCTGCCATTTATCAGCTCCAAGCTGATATGTATAAGCGCATTGGACTAAAGCGACAGGCTCAGCAGCGTTACCGCACAGCCCTGGCACTGGCCAAAAAAGCTAATAATTTGCCATTGCAGGCGGAAATTCAAGAACAGCTTGGTGAGATTGCCCACAACCTAGAAGAGTTTGCTGAAGCAGTTGAATGGCTAGAGGCTGCTGAGGGAATTTACCAAAAGCTTTTAAATTTGGAAGATCCAGAGGCACAAGGGAAGTTAGAGGAGCTAAGGAATGATATTGAGGATTCTCAAGGGAGGATTTGAGGGGGGAAGTAAGTAGTCAGGGGTCAGCTATCAACTATCAGCAGTTAGCGGTCAGCGGTTGGCCTTTGGCCTTGTGGCACAGGCTTTGAAGCTGTGACATAGCCCATTAGCTGAATGCTTACGGAAAAACTGTCACCATTGGTGGCAGAAATTGCTGCATCTCCTAAAAGCTGTTTGACCCGGTGGGTGGAACAGGCATTAGGCGTGGAAAGGGTATCAGGCGTGGAACAGGCATCTTGCCTGTTACAGTGTTCGGAAGGGCTGTCCCAACACTGGCGGTGCGTTACGGGACGGGCTATTCCAACACTGGCTACGAGGCGGAAAATTAAGGCGAGCCCGTCCCTAACGCACCCTACGAGGCTGACCGCTGACCGCTGACTGCTTTACCTTTGTTATGATCACCTTTTGGACAAATGTTGTTGAATCGGAAACCAGATGAGTGACTTGGATTCAGGGAAGTATCGGCAACTACTAGTAGAAGTCAAGGAGCGCATTCGCCAGGCCCAGTACCAATCCCTCAAAGCAGTCAACAAGGAATTAATTACTCTTTATTGGGATATTGGACGGTTAATTGTGACCCGTCAACAGGGAGAAACCTGGGGTAAGTCAGTCGTAGAACAACTAGCAAAAGACTTACAAGCGAAGTTTCCAGGTATCAGTGGCTTTTCGGTTCGTAATATCTGGAATATGCGCAATTTATATCTCACATACTTTCAAAATGAAAAACTGCAACCATTGGTGGCAGAAATTGCTTGGAGTCATAATTTGGTTATTATTCAAAAGTGTAAAGATGACTTAGAGCGAGAGTTTTATAGTAAGCCGTCAGCCGTCAGCCGTCAGCCGTCAGCCGTCAGCCGTCAGCTTAAAATAAACCTCTAACGGGAGAATTGAATCTTGATAGATTAATGATAATTGAAAGTCTGAAAAAAAGTCCATTGCGCATTAGCTGATAGCTGATAGCTGATAGCTGACTCGCTTATAAATTAGCAACAAAGAGTATTTTATTGATTTGCTGTTATTTCATCGCCATCTAAAATGTTTGGTAGCCATCGATTTAAAAATAGGGGAGTTTTTGCCAGAATATATAGGCAAGATGCAGTTTTATTTGGCAGCGTTAGATGACAAAGTGAGGCTAGAAGAGGAGAATTCTGCCATAGGAATTATTCTTTGTAAGTCTAAGGATAAGACGATTGTGGAATATGCGTTGAAGGAGTCAAACAAACCGATTGGTGTTGCTACTTATCGAATAGTTTCAACGTTACCACAACAGTTGCAGAATCAACTTCCTGCACCTGAACAAGTGGCTCTGTTATTGGAGGGGGTGGAGTAAGCTCATAAGGGTAGGTTTTTTACTTTGACCTCAGGTGTGGGGTGTAGGGGGTGGGGTGTGGGGTGTGGGGCATAAGAAAGCGATGCATCGCTTTGCGTCAATTCTTGTCCACTGTTCCCTGTTCCCGTCTTGATGCAGTCGCTCATGGGGGAAACCCCCAAGACCGCGCTGCATCGCTGTTCCCTGTTCCCGACAACTGCCGCGAAGTCTAGTAAAAAGGTTCAATCCTCCAAAAATCCACTTTCTCTAAAGTAGCAGAGGTAAGTTTTAAATAAATCCTGATTAACCTCCGGTAACTGGATACCACTTTCCCTTAAACCATCAACCACATTGCGACAATCGTACTCAATTAAGTTTGTTATGTTCGACGGTGATTCCGGGAAGTTAGGTAAGTAAGGGTAGAGAGGATTTTCCATATCCTCTATCAACTTAGAACGCCAATCAGTATAGTCAATTTCTTGTAAGCTATAGCCCAGGGAGCGCACCCAGTCAAAAATCTCCCTCAGATGCACCGATTTGGGATTAATTAAATGGAATGCCTTCCCAAATAAACGGTTTTGTTGAGACAGACAAACAATCGCTCGGCTGACATAATCTACTGGGACAAGGTTTTCTGCTAAACCACTCCAGCTAGGAAAACATTTGAGTCGAATACATCCTTTCACCCGTCGCGAGAGTAAGTCATCGAAACTAGACACACCGGTTTGACTGTGACCACTAATCCTCGAAGGTCGATAGATAGTTATGGGCAAACCGCGCTTGGCAGCTTCCCAAACTAACTGCTCTGCTACCCACTTGGTCTGAACATAGCCTACTTTTGGTAAATCATAATAATTGGCAGTAGCTGACTCGAGAATGGGTTGATCAGTTTGGGATGTTGATAACACGCTGATGGTAGAAACGTAATGAACAGGTTTGAGCTTCCCTAGACTGGCCAGTCTCAACACGTCTTGGGTTCCCAAAACATTCGCATCTTTTAAAATAGGGTAAGACCACACATGATTAACATAGGCTCCAGCGTGATAAACAACATCAATTTCTTGGCATAAATTATTATACTCAGTTGCTGAGAGTCCAAAACGACTGCTTCCTAAATCTCCGATGATGGGAATAATTCGAGATGTAAAATTCTCACTCCATAATCCAGTTGCTTCTAACTTGCTCAATAGTCTTTCTTTGCCAGCATCAAGATTATCAGCCCGAACCAAGCAATAGACAATAGCATCCGTTGTGGTCAAGAGTTCAGAAAGTAAATGAATTCCCAAGAAACCTGTGGCACCGGTTAGGAAAATTCGTTCCATTGGACTGACGATTGGCGCGATCGCAGTTGATGGCTGAATATCTGGAGCTAAAGCAGCTTCTGCTTCTAAATCCCAAGTCTGGGATTGATAGTCTCCAGTTACTAAAGCGTGGTCGATTGCACTAGCCAAATCAGAAACAGAGGGATAATCAAACAATGCCCTTAGGGATAAATTAATCTCGAAGGCTTCACGAATCCGAAACATCAGTTGAGTGGCCAATAGGGAATGACCACCTAACTCAAAGAAACTATCATCAAGGCTAATGCTCTGAGGGTGCAGGGAGAGAATTTCGGCAAAAAGACTAGCGATCCGAATTTGACTCTCTGTCTTTGGTGCAACGAAGTCACTACTTTGGCTGAAGACAGCAGAGGGGGCAGGTAATGCTTTGCGGTCTATTTTACCACTGGGAGACAGGGGTAATGACGTCAGGGGCACCACTACACTGGGAACCATGTAGTCTGGTAATTTCTGTTTGATATACTCTTTCAGGGCGCTGATGTCAAGATCATCATCCCCAACTACATAGGCTACCAGGCGCTTGTTTCCTGGGGTATCTTCCCGGCAGATAACGACGCATTCCTGCACCTGCTGGTAGTCACTGAGCACCGATTCAATTTCCCCCAGTTCGATACGGAAGCCTCGGATTTTGACTTGATGGTCAATGCGACCGAGGAATTCAATAGTGCCATCTGGTAAATACCGAGCTAAGTCCCCAGTTTTGTAGAGTCGAGCCGATGGATTATCAGTGACATACTCCCACACTGACTCTTTGAGTTCAGTGTGGGCTTCTTACCAACTCCACCCAACGGTATCGGCTTTCGCCGACGCTGCGCGAACGGATACTCGGTAAGCTTTATTAACGACACGGGATGCCCCTCCGCGCCGGAACAATACAATAAGTTGTATTTTTGATTAGTAGGTGGCTGACAAACCAGCATTTAAGGCCTTTGGCCACGCTTCGCGAACGGCTTTGTTTATCAGTAAATATATTATAGCAATTTTTTAATACCCTGTGCAAAATTCATCCCACACCTAATGCTACGCATTAGGTGTGGGATGAATTTTGCCGGACAGCTAAAGCTTGGTGGGGCATGGCAACCCCTTTCGGTTGCCCAGTTGAGCCAGAAGTATAGATAATATAAGCCAGGTGATCTGGTGTAGTCTGGCCATTGAGGTTGGTGGGTAGATGTTGGGCAATGGTTGGCCAATCCTTATCTAGACAAAGGGTATGCTCTGCCATTAGCTGCACCTGGGATATTAAACACTCTTGGGTGAGTAGAATGGAAACTTGAGCAGTTTTCATCATGTAGGCCAGCCGTTTCTGGGGATAGCCAGGGTCTAGGGGAACATAAGCTCCCCCGGCTTTGAGAATTGCTAGCAGCGCGATCACCATCTCCAAGGAGCGCTCCAGACAAATTCCCACCGGAACATCTCGGCCAACACCCAAAGAAAGCAAGTAATGGGCAAGTTGGTTAGCCTTTTGATTCAACTGGTGATAGGTCAGAGCTTGTTCGGCAAAACGTAATGCTACTGCATCTGGTGTCTTTTGGACTTGGGTTTCAAATAACTGGTGAACACAGGCATTACGAGGATAATCGGTTTGGGTTTGATTCCACTCCACTAATAATTGCTGTTGTTCAGCAGCACTCAAAATCGGCAATTGAGCAATGGTTTGTTCTGGAAATACAGTGATCCCCTCTACAAAAATTTGGAAATTTCTTGTCATCCGCTCAATCGTTGCGGGATCAAACAGGTTGGCATTGTATTCAAAAGCGCCAATCAGTTCTGTATCGCTTTGAGTCAGGGATAAGGTTAAATCAAAGGTAGCCCCAGCAGTGGGTTTATCTAAAGACTTAGCACTGACAGTCAGCCCCGACAACTCTAGGGTTTCCTTCGGGAGATTTTGCAAGGTAAACATCACCTGAAAGAGGGGACTAACCCCTGGCAGCCGTTCCGGTTTCAGTTGCTCTACCAGCAGGTCAAAGGGGATATCGCCATGAGCATAAGCATCTAAGGCCACTTGACGAACTTGGGAAAGCAACTCAATGAAGGTATGCTGTTGCTTCGGTCGAGTGCGTAAGACTAAGGTATTAACGAAGAAGCCAATCAAAGCCTCTGTTATGGCTGGGTTTCGGTTGGCGATGGGAGTCCCCACCACAATATCGTCTTGATGGCAATAGCGAGACAGAAAACCGGAAAAGGCCGCAAAAAGGGTAATGAATAGGGTTGTTCCCTTACCCTGGCTTAAGACATTGAGTTGATCAGTTAGGTCAGCATTGAGGCCAAATGGCACCCGGCCAGATTTGAAGGGTTGAGTTGTGCGGGGGCGATCCAGGGGGAGGTTAAGCACTGGGGGAGCATCCGCTAATTGCTGTTGCCAGTATTTAATTTGGCTATCTCTAAACTCCCCGGTGAATCGGCGGCGTTGCCAAGTCGCATAATCAACATACTGAATGGGCAGAGGGGGTAATGATGGCGATGTTTGAGTTAAACCAGCCGTATAAAGCCATGAGAGTTCTCTGAGCAAAACTTGTATTGACCAGTCATCACTAATGATGTGGTGCATGGTCAGTAGTAAAATTTGCTTTTCCTGTGAATTGCAAATTAGCGTAAATCGCAGCAGAGGGCCAACAGTTACATCGAAGGGGCGATTTTGTTCTTGGAAAATCACTTCCTCAATCCCATCCAACCCCTCAGTGGTCAAGTCTACCATAGATAGGGGTAACCGAATCTGGGATGAAATCCTTTGGTTTGGCATGCCCTCGCCAGCTGAAAAGGTGGTTCGTAGGATTTCGTGGCGGTCTATGAGGGTTGCGATTCGGCAAAGCCGACGCTTCGCGAACGCATTTTCTAAACTCGTTGTGTCTAATCGCCCGGTAATCACAAACGCTCTGACCAAGTTATAGGCAGCACGATTGTCTTCCAGTTGACTCAGAAACCAGAGACCTTGTTGGGTTAAGGATAGAGGAATGTCTGCCTCTCTTGCTGTGGGGGTGGGGACTAATGGATAGTCACCAGTGCTACAAGTGCTAGTGTTTACCGATTCTAGGTATTCTGAGAGCAGGCTAATTGTTGGTGCTTCAAAAATCTGCTTCAATGGTACTTCAATGCCTAGTCTCTGGGAAATACGAGCCACAACTTGGCTGGCATGAAGGGAGTGTCCCCCTAATTCAAAGAAATTATGCTCAATGCCAATCGGCTCAATTTTTAGGACTTCAGACCAAATTTTGACTAAGGTTTCTTCTATTTCCGTACGGGGGGCAATAACGTTTAATTCTAATTGTGATGTTGATAGAATTGATTCCGGTTTTGGTAAAGCCCGTCGGTCAATTTTACCAGTTACAGTTAAAGGTAATGACTCTAGCCAAATAAAACAAGCGGGAACCATGTAACTGGGTAATTTGTCTCCCAACGCAGCTTTTAATTCGTTGGCTGTCGGTTTGTTTTGGGAATTTACCGGAGTCAGATAAGCCACTAGCTGTTGATCCCCAACTGCTCCCCCTGCTTCTGTCTGGGCGACTACAACCGCCTCTTGAACAGCGTCTAAGTTCAACAAACTGGCTTCCACTTCACTGGTTTCAACCCGATAACCTCGGATCTTGACCTGAAAATCTTTACGACCCAGGTGCAGCAAACAACCATCCGGTAATAACTTACCTAAATCACCGGTTTTGAAATATCGATGCTCCCCATCTGTGATAAACACTTGCTCGGTTCGCTCAGGCTGTTGCCAGTAGCCATTAGCCACTTGGCGAGAACGAACCACAATTTCACCAACCTCTCCCGGAGGCACCTCCTGCCCCGATTCATCCCAAAGGAAAACCTCGGTGCCCTCAACACCATAGCCCGCAGGCACGGTGGCACCAGTGAGCACGGTTTTTTTGGTAATGGGAAATTGTCGGACTGGACTAATCTCTGTACCTCCAAGATTCACCATTAAGGTGCATTGGTCGGAAAAGTTTTCCTGGAAAAGTTCCGCATCCTGTCGGTAAACCGTTTCACTGCCAATTTGGATCAGTCGTAACTTAGGAAAATTTCCAAGCCCATCTAATTTTGAAACAAAGTGACGAAACAATGTCGCCACCGCAAACATAATGGTGATTTCGTTATCTCGCAACCATCGGCCTAACTGATGTAACCCAATTTGCTTGACATCCAAGGGGAATAGGGCTGCTCCATTCAACAGGGCACAGTAAATATCTCGCACTGCACCACCAAAAGCGGCTGAGTACAACAGTGAAAAGCGATCGCAAAAGCTAATCTTACTGCTGTTAGTATAGTTCCGGCATAGATTCAGGACATACCGATGGTTTTGGATCACACCCTTGGGGCGTCCTGTAGAACCAGAAGTGTAAAGAATATAGGCTTTATCGTCAGGATGATACTGAATTTCTAAGTTCTCGTCTGAAATCCCTGGTTCTAGGCTGTCAATCCTTAAAATATCTTGGCTCAAAACATCTTGGCTCAAAATCCTCTGCTCAAACCCTGAAGCATCGAGATGGTAGCGATCGCTTAAAATTAACCTAGCCTTTGAGTCCTTAAGAATCAGGCTAAGGCGAGACTCTGGCAACGATATATCTATCGGAACATAAAATTTCCCAGCCTTGAGTACCCCCAACATCCCTGCAATCATGCTTGGTCCGGTCTCAAATAACAGAGCAACCGGTTCAGACCCAGCCCCAAGCTTGGTTAAGATTGCTCGTGCAATCCGGTTAGCCCATTGGTTTAAGGCGTTGTAGGTTAGCTCTTGTCCAGGAAAACCGATGGCAAGACGATTCCCATGACGTGAAACCTGTTGTTCAAATTGCTCTACAATTGACCGTTCAACATTTTCTAAGGGGAAAGGCTTAAAGGTCTGGTTGGGACTATCGTTGTCGTTCAGGGTCAGGGGTTTTACAGAGGGATTCATCGTTTGAGCTTTGGTGTTTGAGCTTTGGTGTTTGAGCTTTGGTGGTTTGGGCTGACATCAATGGGATATAGCAGTAGGTACTAAGGTTAGGACAACTCTTACTTCTAAAACCTTTTTAGAGTCAACTTCTGCCTTCTGCCCTCAGCATAGCTGCCTTGCGCGTAGCGCTATAAAACCTGTCTCGTCACAGGTTCAGTTCCATGGCTGCCATCGGCTGAAGGGTTTCAGCGGCATGGTTCAAAGCCAGTTGAACCGGATTAATCACCTCGATCGCCGACAAAAACTGCCCGACAGCACCGGTACTTCTTCCTTGCAGCAACTCCAGCAAACAGGGAATTTCACTACAGCCTGCGATGATACAGTCCAGGTCAGGTTGGGTTTTGAGCAGCTCAACAAAGAAGCGTTCCCCTAAGAAGCAGGTGATATCCTGATTAGAGGCTTTTACCCCCTGATAAATGCAGTCCATCAGGGTTAACTGCAAAGCATCGTTTGGTTCGATCAGGTCAATTCCATTGGCTTGAAGGGGATGGGCGTAGACCTTTCCCCATCGCGTGGCACTGGTGCATAGGAGTAACGGTCGCTGCCAATGCCCATCTCTGAGATGCTTCACCACAGATTCAATTAATGAAATCCACTGGAGTTTAATCGCCATTTGGGGATGATTGTTCAAGAGCCGTTGCCAGGCAAAAGGAAGGAAGTAATGGGCAGCATTACACAGGACAATCACTTGGATCGGAGTATGGCGTGTATAACATTGTGCAACTCCCACTCGAATTGCCATCTCTAGCATCGCCACTAACTCCTCTTCGGCCAAGGTTTTCCTCAAGGTTTTGCTGCCAGCTTGCCTTTTCTCGGTCATAACTGTTGTTCGATTCGGCACTGCACAGGCCTGTAACAACACAATTTCCCGAGTGTTTTGAAACATCTCACAGGCTTGCTCAAATCCCTCCACCCCTGGGATAGGACCCATCCCACCAATTAAGAGTAAGGGGGGAGCTTTGGTGTGCTGAGGCCGGAGTACCATCACCTCTGTGGGATAGTCTTGATCCGCAATCACTTCTCCCAAGTCATGGTGGAGCCTGGCGATGTCAGCTAATTTTCGCCGATAGCCTGGGAGCGCCGTAATCGCCTGTTGAGCTGTTTGAAAAACGTACTGATGCTCTGGGTTAAGACGCGCAGATAAGGGGTTCGTTGGCATGAATTTCTTGACTCATACTGTTAGTGAATTTTACCATTACACCACCTAAACGAGTCAAATATTCTACAAATAAGTTCTGAGCCTGTTCGTAATCAATGGATGTGTTTGTCCCTTGACAATAGGCATTCAAGGCTTTGACCACTACCAAAAAGTGATCCACTTCCGTCTCATCAGCCACATGAGCGTGGATATAGGTCAGGGCTTGCTCTTTTTCTGCAGCAGAAAAGGAGTAATGACGATCAATGATATCACTAAAAGCCTTTAGGGCGATGGTATACTCACCGTGGTTATAGATCTCAGAAAACATATTGGTGAACAATCCCTTGGGGATATCATTCACTACCATGTTCTGATAAATCCATTGTTTAAACTCTCTGGCTTTCGGTAAGCAATACTGCTCTAATTGCCAGGAATCGTTATCCAAAAACACCCCAGCCGGTGATACAGCTCAGCATGGGTTTGACATCCATAGTCTAAACCGAGGTCTTCATAACTGGTCTCAGCGTTGAAGGCTCCCGCCATGAATAACTGTTCCCTGACTGAATAGGGATTTGCCAAAGCCAGCCGTTGTAAGCGACAAGATAGACCATAGATCGCCAACATCTTGAGGTGAGTCGCCTTCCAGGAGTTAAAGAAATGAGCCAGAAATGACTTAGACCAACGATGGGTAGGAACCAGTGCAAAGAAATTATCAATCTTGCTTACTGCCTCCGTTGCTTCACAGAAAGCTTGAGTCAATTACTGCCTCAACTGGGCGTCATCCACCATATTGATTAGAGGATTTACCGTCTCTAACAAGGAAATAGTCATACCAAAAATGCTACCCACAATTGCCTGTTATTTATAATACCTCATTGTGCTCGGGTTTCAACATTTAGTTTTCTTTTTAAACTGATTTTAAGGTGAATTTAAGAAAACCGATTTGGCAATTCAAGCTGTAGTATATACATGTCGTCTATTATTGTATTATATTGCGAACAGTTATTTGGGCAGGATTAGGGCTGGTGGGATGGTTAGGCGTTCCTTCATTTGCTGTAGTCTGGAAGAAACCGGATTCTGTATTAATCGCGCACATTGATCCCAACCCATAAGGGTTATAATTCCCTCAAATGTTAGACAATGCAGCCTTACGGTTTGGTTCCCTTGACTCTCCTAATCCTAGAAATGAGGTCACATCAACCGTTCATAGTTCCAGTCGTTCTCTAAGTCCGTGTTCTCTAGGTTTCCTGATCTTCTTAGTTAACTACCTTAACTAGCAGAACACAGCTTATTCATAGCATAGCTGATTTACCTAAAACTTGACATTATTCAATTATTTCCACCGCTTATATCATAAAATGCCAATTTTTTTTTTAACTTGTTATCAAATTTTATATAAGTAATACTTAATCAACTTAATTAATGTATAAGGCTTTATTATAAATATAGTTATTATAGTTATAGCGGTTTTAATAGTAATGAGTTATTAAGAATTTTTTCCCATTGTTCCTCTAGGAAATAGGTCAGCAGTCAGCAGTCAGCAGTCAGCTTGAAATAAATGTCAGCTTAATGAGCGATCGCAAACTGCTGCAGCAATACGGACTCCTGCAATTGCCCAATTGGACAGCATATCTCCAAAAAACTCAGTACGTGCAGGAGTTAAGTGCCAACGCCTCTTCTCAATCCAAGCTTTTGATTCAGCCAGCCTATTCTCAGTATTTAGATCAGATCACCGATGATGGCTGGCTAGCTGTTGGTGATGCAGCTTGTACCCTAGATCCCCTATCGTCGGCTGGTATTCACAAGGCGTTGCAATCGGCAATTAAAGCAGCTGATGCGATCGCAAATTATGTTAAAGGTAAATCTCAAGCTTTGATCACCTACGAATCTCAAGCACTTCACCAGTTTGAACTGTATTTATAAGACCGGCGCAAATACTATTCTTATTCAAGGACAGATTGGGTTTGAACTACTTGTCTCAGGCAGTCAGGACTGTATCTTGGAGCTGACTAGGTGTTCAGCAATCACCTTGTGATAGATCTTGATCATCTGATCTACCTTAACTTCCCAATCAAAATGTTGCATAACTTTCTTTTGGCCCATTCTTCCCATATCAAGGCGTTTTTGGGGTGAGTGGGCCAGCGTCAGCATTGCATTGGCAAGACTATCAATAAACTCCTCTCGAGAGGAGGGTTCTACAAGAATTCCACAAGAAGTATCGAGATAATCTGCTGGGCCTCCCCAATTAGTGGCAATCACTGGAAGTCCCTTTGCCATTGCCTCAAGCACCACTGCCCCACCACACTCTAAAAGACTCGGTAAAACAAATACATCAGACTGCTGTAATTGCTCTGAACACTTTTCCTGAGAAAGCCAACCAGCAAAAAATACTTTACCAGTATTGTGGATAGTTGTGGATAAAATATTGAGTTCTTGTGCTTGTTTCTCTAATTGATCCCGCTCTGTACCATCACCAATAATAGTTAAGCTAATCGGAAAGTTTAGGGATGCTTTTTTAAATGAAAGCAGCAATAAATCAACGCCTTTCCAGTCCACAAGCCTACCGATAAAAACATAAGATGTTTTTATCGGTAGGCTTGTGGACGCAGATTTCAGAGGTTTAAATATAGATAAATTTACACCGTTTTCTACTATTTCAATGACTTGTTTACAGGCGACTTGAGGTAGTGCTTTTCGGGTTCGCTCATTTGCCACTATTAGTAATGCTGCCTGTTTCTTTCCAGGTATCAATTGGTTCATAATATTCGAAAACTTCCGTCCCAAAAATATGGTAAAGTTGACAGTTTTATTTGGGAGTTTCTGAAAACCTGGAGGATAGTCCATACCACCATTCATAGGACCAATAATTATCGGTACACCCATTCCAAACAGCATAGATGGTTCTTTGGGGGATACTGGAATCGGTTGATGAATTATATTGATCTGCTCCTGCTTAACAATACGGCGAATGATTTGTCGCTGGGTCAGCTGGGTCAAAAGACGCATAACCAGCCCTAGCGTAAAGTAGGATAAACGGGTAGGCAGTAGACGACCTAACTGCCACAACATACGATGCCAAATGGTGTCAGGAACATAAGCAATATGTTGATCTTGGGGAAATAATGCCTCTAATTCTGCACGAGTGCGTTCGTGTACGACTAACCAGGTAGGAATTCCTCGTTGGCGCAAAATTCGATAGTAATGTAATGGAAGAGCTGCTTCACCACCAAACTTTGCAGATGCATGTTCCGCTGCAATCAATACTCGAAGGTTCATCTTATATACCCTATGTTCTGTGATCTGTTTATGCACTAGCACCCGGGATTGACCTTTGGTCACGCTACGCGATGCGACCTAGGAGCCGCTAAAAGCGATCGACTACGCTTACTTTGTCACTCTAATTACCTATACAGGGTAAATCTATATTGTCAATAAACTACTAATATTTCTTAATAAACCCGGCCTTATTGTGCTTGTTGACAATGGATTTTCCACATATAGTGTTTATTTAATTACAAAAAAACTAAGCTGTTGCAGATTTAAATTGGATATTATTCAGTTATCAAAAAAAACCGTCAAACCCTCTCCCGTGCTCCCATTCCCCCCTTACTAAGCAGGGCGGTTTTTTGCGTCCTGCTAAAATTTAATTGGTGGGGAAGTGGGCAGATAGGGAGATCGGGAGATAGCGGTGCGCGTTCACGCGCACCGTGGGGAATTTTTATTAATAAAAAGGTATTGCATAACCTGAAAAAAACCCTCTCCCCATTACCTATTACCTATTACCTATTACCTATTACCTATTACCTATCTCCAAAGTAAAAAACCTACCCCTGTGAGCTACTCCCTACTCCCTACTCCCTACTCCCTACTCCCTACTCCCTACTCCCTACTCCCTACTCCCTTTTCCCTTTCCTAAAACCACCTTTAATACCACGGTTTGGATCGCGAAGTTGGATATTATCTTCTAGTTCAAATGCACAAGGTAGTTTGGCAGACCAGCATAGCTCATAGTCTTCTGGAGAGATATCTTGTGGAGAAAAATAATTAATACCATTGACTTGTTTTTTTACTAAATCTGACGTCATCAGATGGGGAGTTATAATCAGTCTAAAGGTCGCCATTTTGCCTTGATTTTTGCCTTGAAGTAGCTGAGCAAAATAACCAGACTGTTAATGATGCCTAGATTCGATAGGGTGTTAAAGATTGAGAGGGGATAGTCGTAGAATTTACCCTGGTAATAAATGCGTGACATGCGGGGAACTTTGATAAAGTCTTGCCCTAAAACCTCTTGCCAACGTTGATGCGCTGCTTCTACTTTGGTATAGAAGCGATGACCACCAATATCGAAGCGATAGCCTTTGTAGACTTCGGTGCGAGCAATACCACCGACTTTATTGGATTTTTCTAGAACGATAGGTTTAATGCCTTGTTTAACCAGGTCATAGGCAGCAGTAAGACCAGCCGGTCCTGCCCCTGTAATCACTACGGGATAATGTTCCATTGATTAAAAATAGTGCGTCAGTGGTGAGTGTTGAGTGCTTAGTAGGAGAATATCGATTTTTATTCCATAGCGATCGCAATTCTAGGTTAACCCTAAAATTAAACCTTATATTTAACGTTATTTTAGATTAATGATTCAGCAATATATCAGGCTTCAATAATGATTTAAGCCTGATATATTAGGCAAGTCGATCAGAGTTTTTATGTACTTTTTAAACCAATAACGAACTATACCAATGGCAAACGCAAGTCCGCTGTAAAAGTAATACAGCCAGTGCCATGGAACGGTTCGTATAGTGAATAGTAGACCACGCTTTTGATAAAAGAATTGGTAGACAGGTCTGTTGAGTACTAGCAGGGCGAGACTAAACACACAGGTAGCCATAGCAATCAGAGTACTAGACCACCAATAAGCTGTAACTAAAACACCTAGTAGAGCATAGACCAACACCACACTAATACGACTAGACAGTTTTAGGTTCAAGTCACTGATAAACTCACGACAGTTTTCCGGACTTGCGTCGTGAACCTTGAGAATTACGGCAGTCCAGGGCAAGGCGCGGTAGAAAAAGTCAGCTCTAAGCAGAGAAATTATGCCCCAGCGCTTGAGATGTTTCACCCGTAGAGTCTTACACAGCTTAATCCTGTAACCTTTTTCCTTGAGTCGATAGCCTAACTCAATATCTTCAATACAGGGTTGACGATAATTTTCCTCAAAGCCACCCATGGCAATAAAGATGTCACGACGGATTGCGCCACAGGCACCCCAGAAGGTCGATGCTTGTTCAGATGCGGTTTGGTGAGTGTAGTGGTGGAGTAAATTTTTGTACTGGGAAAGGAAATTAGCAGCACCGGGAGCATCGTCATAGGAACCAATTAAAGCGGTTAAATTAGGTTCATTGTTAAAGATTTTCAGCACTTGAGCAATAGTATCCCGATAGATTGCTACATCAGCATCTATAAAGAACAGGATATCGCTCTGTGCTACTTTCGCTCCCAGGTTTCGGGCTTTAGCCGGACCCCCTGCTGTGGGCAATCGAATTACCGTGGCTCCAAAGTCTTGGGCTAGACGCCATGAGCCATCAGTATCGCCGTCAGCTACTACAATCACTTGATCGGGAGGGGATGCAGCTTGAGATAGTCTGGCAAGACATTGGTGAAAGTCTTCCCCTCCGTTGTATACGGGGATAATGACGGAGATAGTTAGTCTAGCAGAGTCAACCATTCTTTAGAAAATTTACCTTCAATTACTGATTGATATTTTGAGATTAAATCGTTACTCTGCATCTCAATAATACCCTCCAATAGTTTAACATTAGTTTAGTTAAAATTATCAGTTGATAATAAATTAAACTAACTCGTTGATTGGCTTTAACAAAACTACCGAATAATCCCTAGTAGGGATTTTTTTTTCAAAAAGTCCTGAATTGACTGAGTAACTCTGTACTTGTAATAGAGGTTGTGTCTACAGGTTGAGCAGTCAGCAATCCGGTATCAGCAGTCAGCGGATAGTCAGCCCATTTGATATAGCTAAACGCTGATAGCTAAATTAAAAACTCAGTTTATCTCTGTGAAAAGTATAGATATAAAATTTAAATCACCAAATGTCGGTTGTTAAAACAGTTGATAGCTTACCACTGGTTTCAGTGATTATCCCTGCCTATAATACAGAGCAGTTTATTGAAATCACATTACAGTTTGTTCTTTCTCAGACCTATAAAAACCTGGAAGTGATAGTGGTAGATGACGGTTCTCAAGACCGCACAGCTGAGATTGTTCAATCTATTGCTGAGGACGATCAGCGTGTTTACTACAACAACCAAATTTAGGGGTGGCTGCTGCTCGTAATTTAGGGATTAAAAACGCGAAGGGAGATTATATTGCTCCCCTGGATGCTGATGATATTTGGTATCCGCAAAATTTAGAAAAGCAAGTTAAACGCTTCTTGGCAACCGATCCAGCGGTAGGGTTGGTTTATGCTTGGTCGGTGGATATTAATGAAGAAAATTCACTGACTGGAGATTTCCGTGCTTCAACTATAGAGGGAAAGGTTTATAAAACTCTGGTATGTCATAACTTTTTAGGCAATGCTAGTGCATCTGTGATTCGCGCCTGTTGTTTTGAGACCGTGGGTGGCTACAACTGTCAATTGAACGCACAACAGGCTCAGGGGTGTGAGGATTGGGAGCTCTATCTGGGCATTGCAGAACATTATGAATTTGCTGTTGTGCCAGAATTTATGATTGGCTATCGCAAGATTGTTAGTAGTATGTCTCGCGACTACAGCCAAATGGCTAAGTCTCATGGTTTGATGCTAGGTGACGTTCAACAAAGGCATCCGGAGATTCCAGCAGCACTTTATCGATTGTCTAAGAGTAGTTTTTATATGTATTTGGCACGACAAAGTAGTCAGTGTAGTAGCGATCGCAGTACGTTATTTTGGCTATCTCAAGCTTTGAAAGCGGATTTTATAACGCCTATTTTTCGCTATGGGTTGTATTTTTTGTTCATTAAAAGCATATTTAGAATGATCACTAAGCTGAAATCTGATAATTATGTTAATAAACCGGGTTTATCAGTCAGTTATGCGGATTTAACGAAACGCCGAGGTAGTCTATATTTCAAGCTCTTGCTTGGAAATTTATTACACCGTTCACTGCTGATGATATAAGGAATTTTCGGTTATGCTTTATCCAATCAAAGTAGTGGACATTGAGTTGAGCCGCCCCCTGACTACTCTTGATGGTTTAGATGGCTATATGGGAGTGCAAGGACTGCTTCGCTTCCATGGTGCGCCAATTGGATATGTTAAAGCACCAATTACTAATGGTCACTGCACAGCACAAACCTTAAGTAAATGTATTCTGGAAGACCATAGCGAGACGATTATCAATCGTCTTTTGTACAATGGATTATCCTTACCCCTCGGACGCGAAAGCTTGTGTCTTGAGGATTTGTTGGATGTGCCACCACCGGAGTATAAGGGAAAGTTGCCGTTAGTAACGGTTGCGGTTTGTACTCGCGATCGCACTCCTAATCTTTCTCTATGTTTAGATGCTATCAATCAACTCGATTATCCTTACTTAGATATTATAGTTGTTGATAATGCCCCTACCAATGATAGCACAAAAAAACTAGTAGAAACTTATGCTAATATTCGTTATATCTGTGAACCTCGTCCGGGTTTAGATTGGGCGAGGAACAGAGCTGTTCTTGAAGCTAAAGGAGACATTATTGCCTATACTGATGATGATGTAGTAGTTGATTCAGCATGGGTAAAAGCCTTAGCCCTAGTGTTTATTAAACATCCTGACGTTATGGCAGTGACTGGGTTAGTTGTGCCTTATGAATTGGAAACCGAAACACAAGTGCTGTTTGAAATGTATGGTGGCTTCGGGCGAGGCATGAGCCGTAAATGGTATCAGGTTAATCGAGGCAACAAAATCCATTGGAGACTCCTAGGTACTGGAGAATTCGGTACAGGGGCAAACATGGCTTATCGCCGCTCAGTCTTTGATGATATTGGTTTCTTTGACCCTGCCTTGGATGTGGGTACTGTGACTAATGGTGGTGGTGATTTAGAAATGTTTTTCCGGGTGGTGAAGGAAGGACATACCCTGGTCTATGAGCCTAGTGCCATAGTGCGCCATCGACATCGACGGGATTATGCTAAGTTGCGCACGCAAATTACTAATAACAGTATTGGTCTGTTTTCTTACTGTATCCGTAGCCTCTTTGCCTATCCAGATGAGTGTCTTTCTTTCTTGTGGATTTTGCTCTGGTGGATAGTGTATTGGAATTTAAGACGTCTGTGGCTTGGTTTCAAAAATCCCACTCGCTTCCCACAGGATTTAATTCTGGCTGAATTCAAAGGCTGCTTCACTGGTTTAACTCGCTATCACAAAGCTCGCCACACTGCTGCTGAGATTACTCAATCTTTCGGTAACCAAGAACGAAAAACAGAAGTTGATATAAATAGTGTTCCCTACCCGATTTTTTCTGACCATATATTTCCTGCTCTGACTAAGGAAGAAATCCCAAGGATTAAAACCAATCCAGGTATAGCAGTGCGGACTGTCGATCTACGGGAACCTTTACAGGCATTAACTGATGTCAAAGAGTACTCATCAGTACGAGTCTTTGTAAAATGGCATGATCACCTTTTAGGTAGCGTTGATATTGCTAACCCTGATCGAGGGATTAGCAAGAATCGCTTAATTGAAGTTATTGTCAATCAGTTTGGTCATAAGCTGCTGCAAGTAGACGTTAACTTCAGCAGGGATTACTATCATAATAAAGCACTATCTATCTTAAGTAATCACTATAAATCCAAGGATAACGAGACTGATTTACTAACCTCTTTACCAAAGACTATACCAGTTTCTATTATCATCGCTACCTATGACCGACCCCAAGATTTGCGGAAGTGTTTGTCGAGCCTAGTTGCCCAAGAGTCTACTCGACAATTGGAAATTATTGTAGTTGATAATCATCCCGCTTCTGGTTGGACTCCACCAGTGGTTGCTGAGTTTCCTGATGTTGTCTTAGTTAATGAATCCCGTCAGGGATCAGCTTATGCTCGCAATGTTGGCGTTGTTGCTAGTACCGGGGATATCGTGGTTACGATAGATGATGATGTTACTGTACCACCAGATTGGTTAGAAAAGCTGATCACTCCTTTTGCTAGACCGGATGTAATGATTGTCACAGGTAATGTTTTGCCCTTACAGTTGGAAAGCAATGCCCAGCAGTGTTTTGAAAATTATGGCGGCTTGGGACGGGGCTTTGAACAGGTGGAGGTTAATGGAGATTGGTTTGAATCCTTTTTCTACAAGCCTGTACCAACTTGGACTTTAGGAGCAACGGCTAATGTTGCTTTTCGTAGCAGTATCTTTCGCCATCCCAAGATTGGCCTGATGAACGAAGTCCTCGGTGCTGGTATGCCTTCAGGAGTTGGTGAAGATACTTACTTATTTTATAAGGTACTTAAAGCTGGCTACACCCTGGTCTATGAGCCAAACGCTTATGTCTGGCATAAGCATCGCACTGAGATGGCAGAGCTACATCGTCAGCTTTACAACTACAGTAAAGGTCATGTTGCTTACAATCTCACCACATTACTAGAAGATGGGGATTGGCGAGGATTGGTGCAAATAGTGCTGGGATTGCCACTTGCTCATTTATGGCGCATCTTTGAACGGCTAAAAGGTTCGAGCAATTATCCGATCTCCCTAATCTGCTTGGAAATTACAGGTAATCTGGCTGGAGTTTGGTCTTTGTGGCAATCTCATCTACGGGTTAAACGTGAAGGTCGTATAGCAAAGGGAGTAGGGAGTAGGGAGTAGGGAACAGGGAATCGGGAACAGGGAATCGGGAACAGGGAACAGGGAACAGGGAACAGGGAACAGGGAACAGGGAACAGGGAACTGGGAACAGGGAACAGGGAGTAGGGAACAAAAATTATCACAATATTTTTTCACTCTCGTAAAACAATAATCTCAGC
>NZ_JAAHFV010000659.1:0-1436 GCF_010672755.1 Moorena sp. SIO1F2 | reverse complement strand
AATTATCCGGATTTGATATAAAGTAAGATATTTTTAACTATCAATAATCAATTATTTTAAATAGTTTTTTGTTTTTTATACAATTATATAGATATTTTATATGTTATGGTGCAACAATAATAATATACAAGGGATATATAGCCTTGATAAATATATCATAAAAGCCAATGCTTATTTAGCATAAAATAAAAAAAATCTGGCAGATTTTGACTACTGTTTTCTGTTCCCTGTTCCCTGTTCCCTGTTCCCTTGTTATATTAATGCTAGGTTTACATCTCAAATCAAAATGCTATACAATATTGCTGGTATGGAATTTTACTGATGACAAACGTGGCTATTTTAACAGAATCTGAACCATTTACCCTAATACAGCACCCAATAAAAAAAGAAATACAATTAGCATCTCCTGTGCTAAAATGGGCAGGTGGCAAAACTCAGCTTCTGCCACAACTTCGAGAGAGATACTCACCAAAGCTACGAAAAGGAACTCTGACAACTTATATCGAGCCCTTCGTGGGAGGAGGTGCAGTTTTTTTCGATATTGTCAACAGTTTCGATATCCATAAAGCTTATCTATTCGATACCAATCCTGAGCTGATTATCCTTTATAAAGTTATCCAACAGGATGTTGAATCCCTGATTACAGAACTGTTAAAGCTTAGTAATACATACCTGCCCAAAGATGATCAACGTCGGAAAGCATTATACTACGAATATCGTAACAAATATAACACTTTTAATAAACAAATAGATGCTAACTCTTACGCTCGCAATTGGATCAAGCGGGCTGCCATAACCGTTTTTCTGAATAAAACTTGCTTTAACGGTCTGTATCGGGTCAATAGCAAAGGAGAATTTAATGTGCCAGTGGGACGATACAAAAATCCTAAAATTATGAATGCCAATAATCTGCGAGCTGTCTCCAAGCTATTCCAAATTGCTGAAATAGAACAAAGGGACTTTAGTCAAGTCCTGGAATATGCTGATCATAGTAGCTTTATTTACTATGATCCTCCCTATCGTCCTATCAGCAAAACCTCCAATTTCAATTCCTATCATTCCCTGGAATTTGATGATAATGAGCAGCGTCGTTTACGGGATGTGTTTGTGAAAGCTGATCAAGCAGGAGCCAATCAAATGCTCAGCAATTCCGATCCAACTAACTATGTTAATGATTTGTTTTTTGATGAGTTATATCAAGGGTTTACTATTGAGCGAGTATCGGCATCCCGTAGAATAAACTCAAAAGGAAATAGCAGAGGAGAAATTAGGGAACTTCTGGTTACTAACTATTAAAGTGACATTAAAAACAATCTGAAAAGGGAGCATTGCAATCATATAACTATAGGAGTAACTATAAGAATATAGAGGGGGGAGAGGGGGAATAATTTTACCATTGGTTCTTTTTAGTAAAAAAGGACATAGGACATAGGACA
>NZ_JAAHFV010000658.1:0-1439 GCF_010672755.1 Moorena sp. SIO1F2 | reverse complement strand
ATTGTTTTTAGATGTTTTATTTTTTTTTTTTTTTAATGACACCGCGACCTCCGAGATTTCCCCCCTTTCCCTACTCGCCGCTCTTGTGAATCACAGGTCTTTGAAATTTGGAATCTTTTGGTTGGTGAGCGGATGAAAGGGGGTAAATCTGCCTTTACTCGGAACTGGGTCTGGAAGCGAATTGCTGATGGCAGTAACAACCATAGTCCCCGTGCTCTGTTACAACTTTTTGCTGAGGCGAAAGATTGGGAAATAAACGAACAAGAGCGAAATCCTTATCAGAAAACTATCATCCGACCACGGGCTTTGAGTTCATCTCTTGAAAAGGTATCAGAAAAAGCATTAGATGCTTTGATAAATGAAGAGTTTAGTGAACTTCAAGATTTGATTTATTGTCTTAAAGGAATAGGACGTTCGCCCTTCTATGCAACTGATGTAAGTGAATTATATGATAAATTGAGTTTTGCTAGAGAAGTGGGTTTGTTATCTATTTATGAAGGGACTAAAGATGATGTTAAACGTTATAAAGTTCCTGATCTTTATCTTTCTGGTATCGGTATGACGCGAAAGGGGCAAGCATAAATAATATATTATTGCACCAAGTTGAAACTTTATCTGTAAAGGTAGGGAACAGGGAATAGGGAATAGGGAACAGGTAAAAAAAAATTGTTTACCTAATTAGCCTACAGACCGGTATACAAAAAAAAGCGATCGCATAATCTTTGCGATTCTCTCAAATAGACGCTACGCGATCGCTTTTTTTTACCATTAAAATACCCCCCCCAAAAAAATTCTAAAAACCCTTGACAATAAAATATATAATCATTACAATTATCAAATAAGCTAAATTAAACTATTGAGCTATGTCGCAAGAATTTATCCCTAACCCCGACAATAATCCTGAAGATCAAATTCCCGGAATTAATCTTGAAGATTTTTTCCCAAAGCAACAACCTGTTCAGCACATTTTAAAGGGGCCTCGTCAAGGAGTAACTAATACTATTCATACCCTGTCTGCCATGAACTACGCACAGGCTTCCGAGTGGAGTCCTCTGCAACCTACGGGCATGCCAGGGGAGGTGATTACGATCATCACTAAGTATTGGATGCTCCGTTAAAACGTTAGTTTCTGGGGGGGTTGCCCCCCCTTGGCAAAAACAAAAGTTCCGGTATGATTAAATAGGAGCATTTCTCGATAGGTTCGGGAACTGAGTGACATAGCGATTTGAATCCACTTACTGTGGACTTGAAATAGCCGTGGACATTATTTCTACGGCTATTTTTTTTTGTTGTTAAGTATCTAATTGGGTAGGGAGTAGGGAGTAGGGAGTAGGGAGTAGGGAGTAGGGAAGAAAATTTAAATGTATATCACGGTTACTATAAAATGCTATAACTCTACTAATAACTTTTATGATTAAATCCCTAATTAGATCATGGTA
>NZ_JAAHFV010000657.1:0-1452 GCF_010672755.1 Moorena sp. SIO1F2 | reverse complement strand
TTAACTGCCCGGTTCATAAATCTTTGCTAGTTAACGTTAGTCAGATGTAAGCAACTAATCATTACCTGGCTGTGATCTCAGGTTTTGTCCAAACTTGTTGAATCAGTTAAAAAATATAGTTAACTATATAGTATTATTTGGAGATACATAAAATTCAATCTTGATTTAGTCTAACAAAAAAAAATACAGGGAGTCGGGTAAAAAAAATATCACAATTAATTTTATATACCTATCACAACTTGTCGAATATATTTTATTTTATTATTTCCTATTTCCAAGGCTATCAGTAAATTAAATCCACTAAAAAAACGAAAGCTAACATTTTTACTATGTATCCTGTCTGCGATTCTAAATTATACTTGCTGGTGCGTTACGGGGTGGGCTATCCCAATAGTAGCTACAAAGTGTAAAAGGCGATCCGGTCCCTAACGCACCCTACGCACTAAATTCTTAATTCTACATTCTTAATTCTACATTTTATTCGAATTACTCCTCAAAAAAAAATCCTACAAACCCTTGACAAGTAAATTCATAATCGTTATGATTATATTTGTAAGCTTCAAGAGCAATTTTGAATTATGCCTGACAACTTTCGCCCAGATCCACAAAACAATCCTGAGGATATCACTCCTAGTAATACTCCTCAGGAACCTTCCCCAAAAAAATACCCCATTAAGCACATTTTGAAGGGTTCCCGCCGGGCAATAAACAACACCATGCAGACCCTTTATGCACGGGGTTACGCCGAAATATCGGAGTGGAGCCCCCTTCAGCCGACGGGAATTCCTGGCGAATTCATCACCATGATGACCAAGTATTTAAATTTAGGTTAAACTATTAAGTTATAGGGGGGGAAACCCCCCTGGCCAAAGCATCAGGTTTGTTCACGTAGCGTGACCTTTGGTCAATCCTATGGGATCATTTCTGGATTGGTTTAGAAAGTTGAGGCATAACTAAAAAATCCTAGCCGTGGAAGGTTTTCTGCGGCTATTTTTTTTTTGCTTATTATGTTTTAGGGCATCGGGAATGGGGAATCGGGACTCGGGAGTCGGGAATCGGGACAAAAATTTAGATGTCAATTACCCTTACTAGTAAACGCTATACTTCCTGATATCAATTAGCGACAAGAATGGTACGATGGGTAAGGTAGTTGAATGCTTTCGCGTAGCGTCTCTTCCAGAGAATCGCAATCAATTTCAGTTCACAACAATTGTTTTATTGTGATTGATCCTACATCTACTGGTGGGATTGGTGAAAAATTGAATTAGTGATTCATCCGTTGGTGGGCAGTGCATACCTAGGTTTACCCAAGCCAATTAATCTTTCTGTGGCACTGCCCACCAACGGATGAATCACTAATTCAATTTTTCACCAATCCCACCAGTAGATGTAGGATCAATCACAATAAAACAATTGTTGTGAACTGAAATTGATTGCGATTCTCTGGAAGAA
>NZ_JAAHFV010000656.1:0-1452 GCF_010672755.1 Moorena sp. SIO1F2 | reverse complement strand
TGATTCGGCTTTTGAGTATGGTTAGATAAATTTGGCCAAAATCACGACTATTCGCGCTCCTTTTCTCCCCATCTCCCCATCTCCCCATCTCCCCATCTATTTTTGGCCAGAATGAAACAGCCCTACCTCCTGGCAGGGGTTAGGGGTGGGTCCCTATCTCCCTATCTCCCTATCCAACCAATCTACTATCTTTGAATGCAACTCGGTATCATATCATGTCGGGTTAAATGCCCCTGATTCAGCCACTTTCACCTCAGGCCACCAATAAGATAATGTCAACCCCAGCCATCAACTCCTGCTGTTGGAGTAATTTAAGACATCGGCGCTCGACCCAGATGCGACGTCAGCGCTTACAAAAAATCAACGATGCTGAAAGCCCCGTGTCTAATGGAGTTATTCATAATCGCTAATTAACTATCACTCTTCTGATAGCTGAATAAGAATGAAACAGCCCTGCTTCTAGGCATGGGGAGTGTCAATTGAAAGACTAGTAGTTGAGTCCCCGTTTTTGATAACGATACTTAGCGACAATCGGATAAACTACATTACGGAGCCGGTTGAGAGCTCCCACAGGACGATGAACCACTAAGCCATTCCACGGGGAAAATCGCAGGTTTTCAGCAGAGTCGTATTGTTGGTCAAAATCGATGATCTGATGCTTGACGGTAAGGCGACCAACGGTAAAAAATGGTGACTTCTTCTCACTCCAACGAATTGTGACATCATCGATGGACATTTTCGGGTTGGTTTGGAATTGGATACCAAAGTCCCAGCAATAAAGAGCATCGGTTTTTGATAGTTGTTCGATCAGCTCGTCTCGATAGTAATTGTCCGGTTTGCTTCCATCCAATCCCAGAGCCTTAGCGCGATTGATGAAGGGAAGTTTGGGAATACCTGGTCGGGACTGATATCCCATCCTTTGATGGGGAGGCTGGCATGAAACAGGGGTGAAGGCGTATTTGATCACAGCGGGATAGTCAACAGGAACTAAGCCCGGTTGAGACTGATCAAAATCTGGTTTGAGTCCAAGGGCATAAGCAGAACCACTCCAATACCGTTCCGTTAATAAACTCTTTGGGGTTCGAGCTGTTACTTTAGCTAGGGCTAGCAATTGCCTGGGATGAGTCCTGAGCCACTTTTGGGCAGCTTGCTCTGACTCAACTATGGAGCCAAAAAATTCATAATAATATTTGATGGTTTTGATAAAAAAGATCTTAGCATTTTGAACAATAATATCTTGAGTATTTGGCTCGTAGCTTTGTTCAAAGCTTTCTCCTTCCACACCAATCACTTTCACAGACATTGAGCGTGTGTCTGAGACATAGTCGTTTTCAACATTTGTTCGCCCATTGGCAAATCGCAGCTGAACAGGATATTGTTTCGGTGTCGCAAAAAGTCCTTGCTTGAGGGAAATCCCATTAAGTTGCTCTTGAGTAAGCCGAGTTCGTTTTG
>NZ_JAAHFV010000655.1:0-1484 GCF_010672755.1 Moorena sp. SIO1F2 | reverse complement strand
AATATTGTAAATTTATTCACAGAAAGGATGGTTATGCTTATACAAACTAGACTCTGTCCTCCTTTTCCTCTCACCGTTAACCCTGCGGGTATAACGGGAGTCTCCAAGGAGGTAGAAAGATGAAAGGGTGGCGATCAAGCCTCTGTTCTTCGAGAACACTAGTCCAGAAGTAGTAGGGGGAATTATTAACAGAAGCTACAGGTAGAATTGCTGCCTAAGTTCTGCTAGGGTTGGCATTATCTACCCTACTACTAACCTAAGTTGCTAGTTATCAAAAAACACCTCAAAATGGCTTAAAGACACCAAAACCTAGTATCGCTAGATCCTAAATTTAGATTTTACGGCGATCAGCCCACACTCTAACCATTAGGGTGAGTGTGGGAGATGTCACATTTAATGATATATTGTACTAGCACTATTAATGCTTGAATCACAGAATCTCGTTGATTGGCATTGAGGCTGACCATCGGGGGTCGATTGCTTTCATCCACAAAGCCCAATGCGATCGCTATATCCTCTTCTGACCAAGCTCCATCACAATCGACATGGGTTAGACCAATCACTAGGGGAATTTTTACACGCTGTTGCATAAAACTGAGCAGGCGACGGGAAGAGCTAAACTGACTGGGACGATGGGCATCAACAAGGAGTATGTAAGCATGGGCTTTCCGAATCAGGATGTCCCACATGAAATCAAAGCGAGACTGTCCTGGAGTACCATATAAATGTAGCGCCATATCTCGAGCAAATTGCAAACGCCCAAAGTCCATCGCTACTGTAGTTTTTTGCTTAATTTTAGTTGTCACGTCCGTTGCTAGGCAATCTGTATCCACTACATCGATTTCGCTAACCGAGCGAATGAAAGAGGATTTTCCAGCACCCACGGCACCGGTCACAACTAGACGCATAATTTCCACGCTTATTTGCTGTTAGCCGTTCTGAAGCAGAATCGGAAACACGACAACATTATTGTCAACCACTGGATTAGGATTACCATGCTCTGATTGCATAAAAACTACCATTAACTCCAAAAACTACCTAGCTGTTATTACCTCCTTAAGAAACCAAGTAAGTGTTGCACAAAGCGATTGCTCAGCTCTTGAGGATTGTCCTCCTCAGTTCGATTTGCCCCAACGGCGACTGGCTCTAATCCCTGTGATTGCCAATAGTTCTGTTGATATGAAGTAAGCATAGGCACTTCTGCGACTAAACCCACGCTAATCAGCCGGAAGGATATCTGTTGAACCGTTTCCAGAGACTTCCCCAACCGAGTTGCAATATCAGTGAGGGGAATCGACCCATTGGCTAATTTCCAAACTCCAGCTTCCATTGGGTCTAGCCCTAACTGGCGATGACCCACCATCGCCCTAGATAGTGCGGAGGTTGTCTCAGGTAGCTTGTCTGCTAATCCAGTCCAATCTGGTAGAGCTCGCAGACCAATTAGAGTTGCTTTGGTAGCTGAGATGCTTAAACCCGTCATTTCA
>NZ_JAAHFV010000654.1:0-1487 GCF_010672755.1 Moorena sp. SIO1F2 | reverse complement strand
TTTATTTAATAGTGTTATGTAAGTATGTCAACCTACTTACCAGTTGGAAATTCACTTCTACTGTAAAACTGGAAAGCTTGCTTTGATGTCTCGACATAAGTACAAGAGATTAAAACACCAAATCACCTCGGTACCGAGCCGTTGGTACTTCTGCCTATCTTTTGCTATTACCATCCTGCTGGGATGGGTTGGTGTAGCAGCAGCACAAGATAGTAACACGAATAATTTCACTAACCTGTCTACTATCTGGTTGTTAGTTTCATCTTTTCTAGTCTTTTTTATGAATGCTGGCTTTGCCATGTTAGAAGCCGGGTTATGTAGACGAAGAAATGCGACTAATGTCTTGGCTAAAAATTTGATAGTTTTCTGTATATCAGCCTTAGCATTTTGGCTAATTGGCTTTGGCTTAATGTTTGGTGATGGCATTACTTACAGTTGTGTTCCAGGAGAAAATACTAGTTTAAGTTTAGTGGGTCAAAAGGGCTTGTTTTTTAATCTTCCCTTTCCCCAATTTGGAAATCTGGGCTTTCCAGAATCAGGATTTAATTGTCTCAATCAAGATTGGTCTAATCACTCCTTTGCGTCTCTATTTTTATTTCAGTTAGTCTTTGCTGGAACTGCAGCGACTATTGTTTCAGGAGCTGTTGCTGAACGGGTAAAATTCTGGGCATTTCTCCTATTTAGTTTTTTCCTGGTTGGTTTTATCTATCCCGTAACCGGTCACTGGGTTTGGGGACACTATGGTTGGCTAGCCAAGGCGCTAAAATTTCATGATTTTGCGGGTTCAACTGTAGTCCATAGTGTTGGTGGTATGGCTGCCTTGGTAGGTGCTTGGCTACTAAAGCCACGACAAGGTCGTTTTGGCTACAATTTAAGAACAGATAGATATGAAGGTCTCGAAACTGAAAAGTTCTCTGCCGATAATCTGGGTTTAGCCACCTTAGGCTGTTTAATTCTTTGGCTGGGCTGGTTTGGTTTTAATGGTGGCTCAGCAAAGGATCTCGATTATGTAGCCAATACCATCACAACTACCATGATGGCAGCAGCAGCTGGTGGAATATCCAGCGTATTTTTTAGTCCAATTATCCTAGGAAAACCCAGTCTAGCCTCAATTATCAATGGCATTTTAGGTGGGTTGGTGGGAATTACAGCTTCAGCTGCTTTTGTAGATATCAGAAGTGCATTTATAATTGGCTCTATCAGCGGTATTTTTGTCCTTTTAGGCGAATATTTTATACAAGTTTGGAAAATTGACGACCCCGTAGGTTCGATTCCTGTTCACCTTTTCTGTGGATTTTGGGAAACGATTGTCATATACATCAAGTTCTGAGTACAACAGAGAACTATTGCTACTAAAGATTCCTAAGGCAATCGTTCCCCAAAATCCACATGTAATATAAACCTCAGACTCCGGTAACTGTTGCTTCCACAAGCCAATAATTGGAGCAGTGGGACATTGACTACGGACAGCTGCCACATGGTCAGGT
>NZ_JAAHFV010000653.1:0-1490 GCF_010672755.1 Moorena sp. SIO1F2 | reverse complement strand
GACAGCAAAAGACAGCCGTCAGTACTACCCCGACCAAACCCTGATCTCCCAGGGGTTAGAATCAAGCAAGCATTGTGTGAATCTTTCGATTAACTCTATTGCTGATGCCAGCGATCAAACCCATGTCTATGCTGCATTGGTAGTCATGGATGACATTAGTGATGAAAAACGCCTCAAGACTACCATGTATCGCTATATGACCCAGGAGTTAGCAGAGGAATTACTTAAGCTTGATGACCATAAATTAGGAGGCGATCGCAAAGAGGTATCCGTTCTGTTCTCCGATATTCGTGGCTATACTGCCTTGACCGAAAGTTTAAAGGCAGAAGAGGTCGTGCGTATGCTCAACGACTATTTTGAGTCGATGGTGGATGCAATTTTTGAATATAAAGGTACCCTCGACAAATACATTGGCGATGCGATTATGGCTGTTTTTGGTTCGCCCTTGCCCCAAGAGGATCATGCTTGGAGAGCAGTGCAAACAGCTTTAGAGATGCGCCGCCGTCTCAAAGAGTTTAATCAGCAACGTGTTGAAACTAATCGAAAACCTTTAAAGATCGGCATTGGGATCAACTCCGATAGCGTCATTAGTGGTAATATCGGTTCAACTAAACGAATGGAGTTTACCTCTATTGGTGATGGAGTCAATTTAGGTGCTCGCTTGGAAACAGCTAGCAAGCAGTACGGTTGTGACATCCTAATTAGTGAAAATACTTACAGAGCCTGTCCTGAACAGATCTTGGCCAGGGAATTGGACAAGGTAATTGTTAAGGGCAAGACCAAGCCAGTATCCATTTATGAATTGGTGGGTCTAAAATCTGAACCGATTTCGGAGTACAAAGAACGAATCATTGAACATTACGATAAAGGCCGTCAGTATTACCTCCAGCGACAGTTCGCCCAAGCCATGGGTGAGTTTGGCACCATTATAGAAAAATATGACAAAGATGACCAAGCCTCTTTATTGCACCTGAGCCGTTGTCAGCGTTTTCTTCAAGAACCTCCTAAGGATGACTGGGATGGTGGCTGGAAGTTGTTAGAGAAATAGTCGTTAGTCCTTAGTAATTGGTAAAAGGATAATTGCGGGTTATAGCAATTATCAGCAGCGTTTGAGCAACATTGCTTATCCTTTTAAGGCAAAAGGCAAAAGGCAAAAGGCAAAAGGCAAAAGGCAAAAGGCAAAAGGCAAAAGGTAATACTAAAGAGGGTTTTAAGCGATGCAGCGCCGACCTGAAGGGAGCCAGTGCCTTCATGATGGGCTCCCCCCCATGAGCAACGGTTGTAGTTTCCACGGGGCTTACAGGGATGCAGGGCGGACGCAGGTGACCCAAACAGAACCCAAACCATGAGCGACTGCATCCCTGTTCCCTGTTCCCTGTTCCCTGTTCCCTGTTCCCTGTTCCCTGTTCCCTGTTCCCTGTTCCCTGTTCCCTGTTCCCTGTTCCCTGTTCCCTGTTCCCTGTTCCCTGTTCCCTGTTCCCTGTTCCCTG
>NZ_JAAHFV010000652.1:0-1497 GCF_010672755.1 Moorena sp. SIO1F2 | reverse complement strand
TTGGAACTATCCATCAATTAGTAGTTAATCTACCAAAAAAATATATCCCACATTCCTCACGAAGTGAAGAATGTGGGTTCAGATTCAAACGGTAAGCAATAGCCTACCCTAGGAAATCAAAATTCCACTAATGCCTAGTGCCTAATGCCTAGTGCTTAGTAACCGATGTACAACTTGCCAGTCTTCTTGTCGATTACAAGAGTTTCTAAATCTGCACCAGCAGGAGCAGTAGAAGCATCAGGAAGCTCAGTGATATGAATGGTAATTGGATTATTTGAAGTAGAGTGGATTTTCAGAGGGCGATTCTTAGTATCGATATTATTGATATTGTCGTATGCTCCTACAATCATGTACCTTGCCGTATCTCCATGTACACCAAAGTCAACACGTGGTCCTGTACCTGTAGCTCCAGACTCAGAGAATCCTGCATAAGCATTGGCTGGGGATGCAGCACCAACTAAGGTAAAACATACCAACAATAACGAAACGAAAAGAGATGCAAACTTTTTCATGATGATTTTATCAATTTTTATTTTTTTTTATGGCGTACCTAACGGTAATTTTTCCCAATTCGGCTTCGCCCAAAACTATATTTTGGGATATATCCAGAAATAGTTTTCGGAGTATTTCGATGCCAACACTGGTTAGATAATTAACCACCGAAACCATAGTAGGGTATCAAAGCCTAGAGAGTATGTCAAGTTAACATAAATTAACTATTGGTTCATTAAACTTGAAAATTTAGTTGATGTAGGGTGGGCAGTGCTTGAAACAGATAACATAAGCAAGTCAATCCCGTTGCTAGGCACTGCCCACCAACGGGTTTATATTTATTGAAGATGTAGGGTGGGCAGTGCTAGAAACAGATAACATAACCAAGTCAATCCCGTTGCTAGGCACTGCCCACCAACGGGATGAATGATGTTTTGTTGATAAAAATTAGCTCAATTCCGCTCGAATCGTTTCCACCCGTTTCCGATTAACTCCCAAATCGGATTTTCCTAAACGGGAGGCGGAGCGAACATGGATTACCTTAGCACTGTCATCGAGCAAAAACTCTACATCATCCACAAATCCCATTAAACCGCTAGTGAATTGTGCGTAGAGATAGTTGTCTGTTTCTTCAATAATTTGTGTTCGTTCTAGGTTTTGGATCACAGTTTTAAGCTTAGCAATTGCTTCAGTAGGGGTTGAGTTGTAAGCTAAAGGCTCAATACCATGCTCGGCATCTTGGCTATAGCTGCTGACACAGTTAGGGGTATTTGGGCAAGGTGCTAATTGCCCTGAGGACTGAATCCCAATATTGGTAGGTTGTTTTCCTGGAAATTTCATCAACGATTCTCCTGAAAGGGCAAAGGTAGCTCCTATGGCAACAATAGCGACTAATACTAAAGAGATCAATACTATTAGTATTAGTCTCAACGGTGATAGTTTTTGGGTTTGTACAGTCATACTGTAGTCATATCTCTAGTATTATTAATATCATATTTGGTTGAA
>NZ_JAAHFV010000651.1:0-1513 GCF_010672755.1 Moorena sp. SIO1F2 | reverse complement strand
TAGGCTAAAAACCGCTATATTTAGTCAAATAGCTGGCGGGGCGATCGCCTCTGTATTTTTAACCGTATTTTTCACCATGTCACTTTCTCAGTGAGTTGGGGTGGCAGAAATGTTTAAGGGGATGGCACCTGAACTTGATGGGGAAAAGGGATGGTTCCGTTTTCTCCATAATGACTGATACAATTACTGATCAAGTTATGGAAAAATTCCTGAACCATCTTAACTATAAAATCATATTAAAAGATAGGATATTTTTCGCGATTGCGTCTGGGTTTGTCAAGCTTTCCCATTGCATTGAGAATTAGGAATTGATAAATTACAATTGTTCCATTTCCAATTCAGACTTGAGCCAGTCAGCATGTCCGTTCTCAGTCATATCGAGAAATTCCTCAAGATTTTGGCAGCTTCCCGACTGCATATACTGACGGAACACACGATTGAGGCGTAGATTTTGGGAGAACTCCTCTATGGCTGCGCTGCGGATATCTTCAGTAAGATCAAGTTCCCCAGCATCCAGCAGTGCCAAAATTTTATGATAGGCTAGTTCGGCACTTTCAAAAGCTGTCGCTGATTGCGTCATAGAATTCTCACGCTTGTAGTATTGGTAAAGGGGCTGAGGATGGATTGCTATCTTTCCAACTCGGCTTAACAGCTCAAGATTGAACATAACGTCCGCAGCAAAGGGAACTTTAGTCCAACCTCGACCCAAAAATTTCCGGCGGAAAACTGGGAAAAAAGGCACACGAGGTTTTAGGATGTCGTCCGCCGTAGCAAAGGTAACCGTGGTGCGATCGCGGAATGGACACTTGTACATAATTAGGTCAGTGTTGTACACGCCAGTGTTGTCGATTGCAGCACCATAGGTCATGGCCAGAGGAAGCATTTCTGCTAGACGGTTTGGTTCATAGGCATCATCAGCATCTAGGTTGGCAATCACCTCCCCAGTAGAAATTGCTACCGCTGTGTTGCGGGCGAGACCGTCTCCACTGCCACACCCTCCTGTAAATGCTTGTTTCAATCGCGGATCGTTAATACCTTGGCAAGATAGCAAGGATAAATAGTCTACTCCATCGTCGGAACCGATCGCCACCTCCCAGTTTGAATAGGTCTGTCCTATAAGGCTTTTGATAGCTTGCGCGATTGTATTTTCGGCTTGGTATGCTGGAATAATAATGCTGACTAGGGGTTTATTTTTCTCAGGCATAGTTTTCTGACTCTATCGAAATTAAATCACTGAAAAGATTCAGGTTCATAGCTAGTTTACTATTAATTATCACTATTAATTATCAGATCAATTATCTCTGGTGATAGAACTTTCATGCCATTGCCCCAGAACCAAGTTGGATAAGGTGGTCAAGAGTACAAAAATCAAAATACCTAGACTACTAATCATAAACAAAGCAGCAAACATCCGGGGAATTTCGAGATTGTAGCCAGCAATTAGCATTTGATAAGCAATTCCTGAATTAGCACCGCCTGTACCGGCAACAAACTCAGCTACTATTGCTCCAGA
>NZ_JAAHFV010000650.1:0-1523 GCF_010672755.1 Moorena sp. SIO1F2 | reverse complement strand
GGGGCAATCTAGGAGATTGCCCCTTCTACTAAGGTCGTCTATAGTCATAGTGTTTACCAAAAAGTTTGGGTAATCGCGCCCCGTACTTCTAGGACGGCTTTTCCGTCGGATGTGATAGAATAAAAGCATAAGCAATAAACTTTTTCTCAGATAGGTATTATCTAATCATAAGTAGACAACGTAAAAAATATGTATGAGATACGTATTGCGTAATTTGGTCTAACGACTACAACGTCTATGAAAAACTTAGATAAAAAAGTATAAAGGTGCGTTTTCCGTCGGCGAATTAAATTCGCTACGGGTCGCACCCTGTCTATTCCTATAAAAAAGGTACGGTGGGGCACACCGAAACCTAGATCTATGATCTAAACGCTTGGGGAGAAAAGTCCTCTACTTTTTCTGACTCCGGTTTGAAAGAGCCACGACGAGTCGTAGAGCCAAGAATCCCCGTTCTTTTAGGACGGGGAGTGTCAAAGTAGATTCTATATTAATATAGGTGTGCCTTAATTGGGGTGCATGTAAGTCCTTGTAAATCTAAGCAGATATGACTAACTCTGGCAGCCGTTTTGGCTGTATAAGCAAGGAAATCCCACGTCATGTCGGTGGGGGATAGTTAACAGTATCAGGCCGTGAGGACAAAATCCTTGAAAGATGTGACACCGGCGATTACCCTAACCCTACTGCATCCTCTCCAGTCTGTGCCTGTTCAAAGTTGGCCCTTTGAAACAGAATCAGTGATTCGGATTGGCCGGTCAACCGATAATCATGTTATTCTCTATAGCGCTGTAGTTTCCCGTCACCATGTAGAACTACGGCGAAATCCTAATGGTTGGGAAATTATCAGTTTAGGTGCCAATGGCACCTACATGGATGGCAAGCGGATTACCCAAATGCCGGTTATCCATGGGATGATTATTCGTCTAGCTAGTTCCGGTCCGAAAATTCAGATTCATATTAATAGAGAAATGCCTTCAGCAAGGCTGAAGACAATTTTGGATAAGCGTGCCTCTGAAGGAAAGCGGAACATAAATTCATCGAATAATACGTTGATAAATGCCGAAAGCACCCAATCCGATCAAACTGAGTCAACTGAAATGGAAGATTGAACTTTTATGGTAATTGGTAATTGGTAATTCGTCATTAAAATAGGACTTACCCAAAACTGGGGGCTAAACGCGCTTATTTAGTAGGAACCGACGCCGTGGCTTCCTACTGGGGTAGCCAGATTAATTTGATGCATTAGAATTATCCTCCTCTTCTTACCATTTAACCTTTTTCGTCTTATATCAAGTCAGGTTTCGTCTTATATCAAGTCAGGTTTAATACCCATAATTAGAGGGAGGGTGATACCCACCCCTAACCCCGACCAGGAGGGGAATATGGGGAGATGGGGAGATTTTTATTAAGGGTAAATCGGGTAAGTCAGCGGGATTGCTCCCGCTTCGTCCCCAAAGCACCGTGCGAACAAGTCTCCAAGTACACGGCGCAACCAATTCCAAAAGAACTCACTTATCATTGCTACT